>NZ_JBQKKR010000003.1:0-208356 GCF_052116665.1 Dysosmobacter sp. Sow4_B12
TTACTCTATGGAGGCATGGAATGTCTACAAAAACGGCGTGTTTCAATACACTGAGTACAGCATCTATGTGAGCTGACAACTTCATATCTCAACGCGCGGGCGGTATGCAAATGTCTGCTATCCAACACGGCGCGGATGATGTTCGCAAACTCTGAATTTCTGCTGATGCTCAATCAGGCCACCACCGACCAGGAGCAGCTTGCCCGTCTGCTGGGGGCATCGGATACGCAGATGAGCTATGTGGACAACGCGCCTGCCGGTCATGGGCTCATCAAGGTGGGCGGAGCCATTGTGCCTTTCGCCAATGAACTGCCCAAGAATACAGAACTGTATCGCCTGATGACCACCAAGCCGGGTGAGGATTGATGTTATGAAGGATTTGAAGATCAAACCCGGCATGGACACGCCAAAGGCGAAGCTGAAGAACCCCACGCCCAAGGACGCGGATTCCCTTCTGAAACAGCACATGGATAAGCGGCAGCGGGAAAAGGAGCCGGAGAGCCATGATCCCGTGCGCTATGCCACCGACCGCGTGGAGAAAAATATGCGCCGTGGCACGGCGCTTGCTGCGGATCGTTCCCAGCGCATGATAAAGCACTATCGAGAAAAACAGCAACAGGGCGAAGTAAATACGGCGAGAGAGTGCAGAGCGACAGAACCGGTAGATATGGGGATTGGTGTGGAAAACGGCTCTATCAACGCTCCAGCGGAACATAACTTTTCCCCGGCTCAACCCGCTGCACGAAATGGAGTCGGAAAACAGACTTTCTCTCCGAAAAACGCAAATACCGCCAAAAGTGCAAATGCCGCCCCGCAGGAGCGAGGGCGGCAGAAAGCCGTGCGGGACGCGAAAGCCGCCTATGGGCGGAACCTTGCCGAGAAAAGAACAGCAGAGCGGCACATTGTACCTCCACCGTCCGACCGTGGAGGTACAATAACCACTCCGCAGAAAGGAAATCCGGGCGCGTCGTTCAGGGGCAGTCTTGCTCCCAAGAGCAGACAGGCCATGACCAAGCCCACGCGCACCATGCGTGTTCGGCCAACCGGCCATGTAACATCGAACAACGCGATCATCACACGCCGCGCAAGAGCGGCGACGCAGAGAAAGGCTCAGCGGGCGATGCTTCAGGATTCTGTAAAGAACGGCGGCAAAACAGCAAAGAAGCTGGGCGGTAAAGCGGCACGGGCGGTAAAGACCGTGGGCCGGGGCGTGGCGTCTGCGGTCAACTCGCTCCTGACCGCAGGCGGCGGTGCAGTAGTGCTGGTACTGCTTCTGACGGTGATCCTTGTGGCGGCTATTGTGGCATCGCCGTTCGGCATTCTCTTTTCCAACGAAAGTCGGGAGACAGGCGTGGTCCCCTTGTCTGCCGCAGTAGCGCAGATCAACTATGACTTCAATGCTGAACTGGAAGCGTTGCAGACGGCAGACAACTACGATTCCATTTCCGTGACCGGCCAGCCTGCTGATTGGGTGGAGGTGCTGGCGGTGTTCGCGGTGAAGGTGGCGGGCAGCGACGAGGTGGACGCCGCAGATGTGGCCACGATGGACGCCGCCCGCATCGCCCGCCTGAAAGCGGTCTTTTGGGATATGACCACCATTACACATCGCATTGAGGTCATTCACCATCCCGGCAGCGGCGAGGACGATGACGGTTGGACGGAAAGGAACCTCTACATCACGATTTCTGCGAAAACGGCGGAAGAAATGAAAACCGCCTACCGTTTTAACCGCAACCAGATTGCGGCGCTGGAGGAGCTGCTGGAGCAGCGGGATCTCCTGCTGGAGCTGATCGATGATGTGTACTCTGTCAGCGGGGACACGGCGGCGTTGATCCGCAATCTGCCGGAAGATCTGTCGCCGGAGCGCGAAGCGCTGGTACGCACCGCCTGTTCTCTTGTCGGCAAGGTGAATTATTTTTGGGGCGGAAAGAGCCTCACAATCGGCTGGGACGCCCGATGGGGCGAGCTGCGGCAGGTCACGGCGGCAGGCAGCTCCACCACCGGAACCTACCGGCCTTATGGGGTAGATTGCAGCGGGTTCGTCGATTGGGTATTCTATAACGCCACAAACGGCAGCTACATCATTGGCCACGGCGGTGGGGCCATGTCCCAGCACGGCTACTGCACCCCCATCTCATGGGACGATGCGCTCCCCGGTGATTTGGTATTTTATCCGGACGATTCCCATGTGGGCATTGTCGGGGGCAGAGATGCTAACGGCGATTTGCTCATTATCCATTGTGCCAGCGGGCATAATAATGTGGTTATCACGGGACTGGCGGGATTTACCGCCATAGGACGCCCCATGTACTATACGGAGTAAAAAAGATTTGCCTTTCCTTTGCCGGTCTGGTATGGTACAATACCCATCGTGTGTGATGGGAGGGAAATCGTGATGCAGAACTATACCGAGGAAGAAGCGGCCATTTTATGCGGCTTTATTGGCCGGTATCTTGACCGTGCCTCGGTTTGTGAGCCTGTCCGTGCCGATTATTTTCGGCTGTGCCAAGGATTGGAACAGCATACTTTGACACATCAGGACTAGAACACCTTAAAAAAATGCTCATGTACGGTAAAGTATCACAAGAAAATTATGTCGAATTGACAGCCGCCTCCGCTATACCGAATAAGGAAATAAAGAGTCCTCAAATTTTGCGCTACTAAATGAAGACGAGCGGAAGTAATCTCCCGCTCGTCAGTAAACTTAACTATGCCATATCAATCCCGCTTCTTTCCCGCCACCGGCACTAAGAACAGCGCGGGCAACAGCAGGAAAGCGGTACAGACCAGCCCCCAGGGTATGGACACCTGCTGGGCTACCAGCCCCACAATAGGCCCGCCGATGATCTGCCCGAAAGAGTCCAGCTGTCCGCTGGTGGAAAAGACTGTGGCGCGCATTTTCTCATCCACATGGTCGTTCATCCAGGCGGCCAGCACAGGCTCCTTGATGGTGCGCATAAGCCCCGCCAGCAGGAACATCAACAACATGAACCAAAAGCTCCGCCCCACCGCGAAGAGAACCAGGCACAGGATATACCCGGCGCTGGTGGACATGACCACACTGGTTCGGCTGACAGTCCCTTTTTTCTCCATGCGGGCGATGAGCAACTGAGAAGCCAGAATACCTAAGCCGCTGCCGATAAGACTGATAACACCGAACCAAGTGACGCTGTTCAGCGGCCCGATAACGGGTATTACCGTGTCATCCAGAAAATGAGCGGTGGAGAGCCGGTCAAAGCCTTCACTGGCAAGTCCCCCGCATAGTGTGATTGCTAAGAGCGCCAGCAACACAGGTGCGCCTTTCACAAAGCCCAGGTTGAGCTTGAACAGGCAGACAAAGTCTTTAAGCAAGCCCTGCCGTTCCTCAATAGCAGGGGAGAAGTTGGTTTCTGGCATGATGCGAACCAACACCAGCCCCAACAACAAGCACAAACTGCCCCCCAAGATGACAGGCATTTGCAGGTTTATGTTTCCCAGCAGTGTGCCCAGCACCACGCCCAGAACGCCGCCGATTTGCCCCATTTGACTGCCCCGCAGGAACACCTTGTCTATGGGTTTGTCCTCTTCCTCCGAGGCAATCCACGCCTCCAGAGCGCCGGTGATGAAGGTATCACCGCAACCCCAGACAACCTGGGCCAGCAGAACCGTCGCGAACCACGGTAGCGCACCCTCCATCAGAAAGCCCAGGCCGTAGAGGAACATTCCAATCAGCACCGAGCGCCGACGGCTATACAAATCCGCCACCACACCGGTGGGTATCTCGAACAGAAAGCAGGAGGTCTCCAGAACCGTCCCTACCAGGACAAGCTGGAAAGCATCCAGCTGCACCACCTCCAGGTGGTACACGATGGAAAGCACTGTGGACATAGAAACCGCCAGGGAAAAGACAAATCGGATCAGCAGGTAGACAGAATATGCCTTTGAATTTTTAGCAAACATGAAGTTACATTCTCCTAGTATAATAATGGTGTAGTCAAGAATGACTACTGGTTAATAGTTACAAAGTCCAATCTAATAAATCTATATAGACATAACAGAAGGAGGATTTCTCCCTCCATCAGAAGTTATAGGGCAACATTTTTTATCATGTCTGAGGTTTCCTTAATGCACCAGACAAAATATAGAGGTATAATCATCGAAGGCAGGATCATTGACGTATTCTCCTTGGGAACCAGCCTTCCGGCTAGTGAAACCTCTTAGAAAGTCTGTCAGTCCATTTGGTGGTGATTTATGTTTTGGCTGGTTGGGAAGCCTCAGGCTATACCTGTATAAACCGCTAGGTTGCGTATCCACCTTTTGGAAATGGATATGTCATCATTTGTCATTTCTTCTCAATGTAATAACTGCATGGCATATCAAGCCAAATACAAGAGAAAAACAGCCACCGCCAAATAGTGATGCTCCCCACCCTGCACCTGACATTGTCATAAAACCGCCAACAAAGAAAATACCAATGCCAAGAAATATACCAACACCATAAAAAAGTCCAATTGCCATATCGTACTTATTAAATTGTCGTTTCTCCTTTTTTTCATATGTTTCCATCTTTGTTATTACCTCCTTCGCAAAATCGTCCATGTTGACTCCAAAAAGAAAGCAAATTTTTTTCAACATATTTAAATCGGGTTCATTAACATCTCTCTCCCAATTCGATAGTGCCTGCCGGGTAACATTCAATTCCCCGGCTAGTTCTTCCTGTGTCATTCCCAATTGTGTTCGCAGATGACGTATTTGCTTTCCTGTTGTAATATTCGTCTGTTCCTGGTTCAAAATAGTTTCTCCTCTCTGATACTGATTTTATCAATGATATTTCGCAATAGCCAGCAATGAACGCTTGCATTGCGCAAGACGTTACATTATCTTCTGAAACATATAGCGCACCTTGTCCAGGCGGCTGTTTGGACGGCGGGGCTGGATGACTGGCTTGCCGACAGCGGCCTGATACCCTTTCAGTTCTGTAAGGCATACGCTCCGCCCGTTGGTGTAAAAGGCCAGATCAGTACGGTATGCCTGTATACAGCGGGCGGGAATCTCGCCAGTAAAGACAACTTCATCCTTTTTTACCTGGGCCGTTTCGATGGTGGCACAGTATTTCGGTGCATCATGATAAGCCCTGGAAAGGTATTCCTGGGGCGCATAGAGGATGAAGGAGAGATAAGGTTCCAGCAGCTGCGTCCCCGATTCCTTCAATGCCTGTTCCAATACAATCGGGGCCAATGAGCGGAAGTCCGCCGGCGTGCTGACCGGACTGTAATAAAGCCCGTATTCAAAGCAAATCTTACAGTCCGTTACGTTCCAGCCGAACAAGCCCTGCTCCAGCCCGTAACGGATACCATCCCTGACAGCGTTTTGAAAACTCTGGTTCAAGTATCCCAGCGAAACCCGGCTCTCGTATTGTACACCGGAGCCAAGCGGGAGTGGTGTAACAGACAGTCCGATGGATGCCCAAAACGGGTTGGGCGGCACCTCGATATGGATGGTGTGGCTGGCCACTTTGAGCGGCCGCTCTAAATAAATGACGGTGGGTTCCTTCACCGCTGTTTCAATCTTGTACTTTTCCGCCAGCAAAGCGGAAACAACCTCCAACTGCACCCGGCCCAAAAAAGAAAGAATGATCTCATGGGTGATGGAATCCACCTCGTAGCGCAAAAGCGGGTCAGTATCCGCAATCTGCGTAAGAGCGTCCAGCAGCCGTTCTCTTTGCGCTGCCGTTTTCGGCGCAATCGTCGTCCGCAGCATGGGGAGGGGGTCCTCACGCCACCTTTTACGAGGGAGCCGGGTTGGGTCCCCTAATACATCGTTTAACCTCACGCTGTCGCTGGGAAGGATAACAATTTCACCCGGATAAGCGGTGTCTGTCCGAACAATTTCCCCTTTGGATGGAATACGCATCTCTGTGATTTTCAGCTTTTCTCTCCCGGCCAGAGCCACCGTATCCCGCAGGCGCAGCGTTCCGCTGTATAGCCGCAAATAGATGAGCCGCTGGCCACAATCTGTATACTCCACCTTGAAAACGCTGCCGCATAGGGCGTCGCTCCCCTGTTCCCCAATCGGTTGGAACAGCCCTGTCACCGCATCCATCAACGGTTGAATGCCAAGGCCCTTTTTGGCGCTGCCATAATAGACCGGGAACAGGGAGGCGTCTTGAACCCGCCGCTGTTCCTCCCGCACAAGTTTTTCCCGGCTGATTGGTTCTCCTGCGATATACTTTTCCAATAATTTATCGTTATTTTCGATGACCGCATCCCATGCTTCTATGTCGGTATTTTCCTCCAGGACTATTTCCGGGGACAGCGACACCGTCTGCTTGATGATAATATCGGCGGAGAGCTTATCCCGAACAGACTGAACCACGCTCTGCAAATCAACGCCAGCCTGGTCGATCTTGTTGATAAAGATAACGGTGGGAATGTTCATTTTCCGCAGGGCATGGAACAGAATACGGGTCTGGGCCTGCACGCCATCTTTAGCGGAGATCACCAAGATGGCCCCATCTAAAACAGCCAAAGAGCGGTACACCTCCGCCAAAAAATCCATGTGGCCGGGCGTATCCACAATGTTGACTTTACATCTGTGCCACTGGAAGGAAGTGACTGCCGCTTGAATGGTAATCCCACGCTGCCGCTCCAAAAACATGGTGTCCGTCCTCGTTGTCCCTTTTTCGACGCTCCCCGGTTCTGAAATGGCTCCGCTGGCATATAGCAGGCTCTCCGTCAAGGTCGTCTTTCCAGCGTCTACATGGGCAAGAATTCCAATATTGATTATTTTCATGTGATTGTCCTCCCTTTACTGCCCCGAAGGGCATAAAAATCCCCAGCAGTAAAATACTTTTACCACTGGGGATGATAATTTGCGGACATACACATATACAGCATACACCTGTTTGTGAGTGCTGTTTTTGGGGATATGTCAAAATTGATAAGGCAAAAGTATTCTTAAATTGGGTACAAAAAACTAAGCCCCTACAAAAGGGACTATCATAATCCTTTGTTCCCACTATTTGATTATAGTTTTATTTAAGAATACCTTGCCGCATATTTTTTACTCCTTTTCTGGAATAGAATTATTATATCACATCAGTTTTAGGAAAACAAGTATCTAAAAGAAATTTTTCTTCCCCTTATATGTAACAATCATACCGGCTTCCTAACGTTCAGAATGGTTTCTACTGTCTGCTGCGGTGTTTGGTTGGAATTGTCCAGCCAAAAGCCGATCCGTGGTGTTGTCTGCATTTTACTAAATACAAATTCAATGTATACAGAAAGAAATATATAAGGAGTGGGAGGGATTCCGCCGTAGTCGGCATTGTAGGAAAATCCAAAAGTTTAGATTTTCTCAAAATGCTTATCTTTTGGTCTTTGGTTCGGAATAGTGTAGTGCTGGCGGTCTATCTATTGTTTTCGGTTGCTTGCTTCTTTACCGTACATGAGCATTCGCGCCCGGATTGTCGTTGCCGTAGCCCTCCATGAGGTTAATCACGCCCCAGATACCAAGGCCAGCTCCAAGAGCGATAACAAGGGTCTGCAAAACGCCTACTGCCGAATTAAAAAATGCCATAAAGTTCTCCTTTCTTGCCGCGTGTGCGGCTGCCCGAAAAAGGGCATAAAAAACGGCGGCCAGTTTTGGTAACTGCCGCGGTCATAAGCCCGCCGGGGTTCGGCGGGTTCCCCACGCCGCCTAAATGTCTGCGGCGCGGCGGTATTCAGTTGTAAGGGCTGCGGCTTCTGCCGCTGTGTGCTGCGCCGGGGGAGTGGGGGCGCGTATCATGTAGCCTGTGTTTACGTTTCTGATTGTGATACCTCCTTTAAGTTTTTTTGCTCTTATGAATGAAAGAAAGAGAGGGTGCGGTTTTCGTCGTAGCAGTCGGCATTGTGGGAATGTGTATAACTGCCTTGCTTATGGAGTTGTGGGAAACGCTGTTTGCAGGACATGGGAAAGCTGCCCTTTGCTTTTCCATGTGCTGTGAACGGCGTTTTCCATGACGGAATAGGCAGTTATGCACATTTCCATAATGCAAAGGTCTTTTCCCTGTCCTTTTCTTTTACGCTTCTGTATCTTCCGGCAAGTCTGCCGCGTCAATCTCGTAATAGTCAAAGACTTCATCGGGCTTGACGATAGCGGGGCGGCGGCGCAAGTGCTTCTCCATGTCAAAGGCGTTCTTCGGGTCTGCATCGGACAGGTACTTGTATTTCGGGTGCTTCGTTATGTCGAATTTGTCCGAAAAGAACGGGCGCACCCCGCGTAGCTGCAAGATACATTTCCCTCCGTCCATGACCGCGATTTCGTCCTGTGTCATAGGCGGCAAGCCGCTTCTTCAAGTCGGTGTTGTGGGTACGGATATGGATCAACGGGTCTTTCTCATCAAACCAAATACCATGTTGTCTATTACTATCTCAATGAGGACGGAGAGAAAAAGCAAAAATGGGAATCGTTTGATACGGAGGCAGAAGCGAAACACCGCAAAGCTGAAATTGAGTACAAACAAGGCTCCAGAACTTTTATTGCCCCCAGCAAAACGACCGTTGCCGCGTTCCTTGAGGATTTTGTGAGCCTATATGGAACAAAGAAATGGAGTCCCAGCACCTATGAAGCCAATACGGGACTGATCCGCAACTACATCAATCCAAAACTTGGCAGTACGCTGATGCAGGATGTGACTTCTATCGCCGCAGACCGGTTTATCTCCGCGCTGCAAAGGACGAAATGCCCCACTTATAAGAACCGATACAGCAAAACGGAGTATATGACACCTGCCAATATCGAACGCATCAACAAATTGCTGCGCTGTGCTTTCGGTCAAGCTGTGCGCTGGGACATTATTGCAAAGAACCCCTTTGAAAATACAACGCTTCCGAAAATCAAGCGCAAGCCCCGTGAAATATGGGATGCTGCTACTATTCGCAAAGCACTTGACGAGTGCAAAGACGGGAGATTGTATGTGGCAATCAATCTTTCTTTTGCGTGTTCCTTGCGAATTGGCGAGATTGTCGGTCTGACTTGGGACAATATTCACATTTCAGATGCGGATATTGCCAGCGACAATGCTTATCTATGTGTGGAGAAAGAACTGGTGCGTGTGCGTGAAGATTCTCTCGCTGTTTTGGGGGAAGAAGAAATCATCAAGAAATTCCCCCGAACAATGTATTTGGAAGATGCCAGCACCGTGATCGTGCTGAAAACACCCAAAACAGAAAGCAGCGTTCGCAAAGTGTGGATGCCAAAGACGGTTGCCTACATTCTGCGGGAATGGAAAGCGTCACAGGACAAGCAGAAAGAATTTCTCGGTAGCGAATATCTCGACTATAACCTTGTGGTGGCGCTGCCAAATGGACGCCCTTGTGAGGAAACCGTAATTTCCAACGCATTCCGACGCTTGAAGCGGGACGCACAGCTCCCCGATGTTGTGTTTCATTCTCTCCGTCATTCCAGCACTACCTACAAGCTGAAACTTAACCATGGTGACATTAAGGCTACACAGGGAGATACCGGACATTCGCAGGCTGATATGGTCACAAAGGTCTATGCACACATTCTCGACGAAGATCGCAAGGTCAATGCGCAGAAGTTTGAAAGCGCCTTCTATGCAAATCCTGATTTGCGTGGCGTCCAAGCACCTGCCGAGCCAGCGCCCGCCTTAGATGTGCAGAGTATCATCTTGCAGCTTCAGCAATCCCCGGAACTTTTAAGTGCGCTCACATCCCTCATATCGAATCAAGGTTGCAAATAAGCGGTTGAGTGCCGTGGTGCCAAGGTGGTGCCAAACAACGGAAAATACGAAAAATGGTTCGATATAATTATCTGGTGCCAATCGTGGCAAAACCATGTTTTACTTTCTCCTATCTCGGTGTATCTTTCATTGATTTTCAAAAAGAAAAAACGCCGCAATCCATTGAGATTACAGCGTTTTTGGTGCGCCTGCCCGGGCTCGAACCGGGGGCCTCGGGCTTAGGAGGCTCGCGCTCTATCCAACTGAGCTACAGACGCAAATCATGCGCACGAATATCAAATTGTGAGAAAAACGGTGCCATCGGTAATTGATGTCCGTGCGCTTAGGAGGCGGATGCTCTATCCTGCTGAGCTACGGAGACAGGGTGGACCGGCAGAGCTCATTTTACCCGTTTTCGCTCCGCCTGTCAATCCGCGAAAAAGAGGGAAGCCGCCGGCGGCTTTCCTCTTTTGGATTGCTTTACTCAATGACCCGGACCCGGATGACGTTGGGCAGGTGGGTCACGTCGTTGATGACGGCCTGCTCAACCTTGGACCCCAGGTCCACCAGGGTATAGGCGTAATCGCCCTTGGACTTGTTGCTGAGGTTTTCCACGTTGACGCCGTCGGTAGCCAACAGGGTGGTGATGCTGGCCAGCATGGCGGGGATGTTCTTGTGGATAATGCACATGCGCATGACGCCGCTGCGCTCCAGCGTCACGTTGGGGAGGTTCACGGAGTTGCGGATGTTGCCGTTTTCCAGATAGTCCCGCAGCTGGTCCACCGCCATGACGGCACAGTTCTGCTCGCTCTCCGGCGTGGAGGCGCCCAGGTGGGGCATGGCGATGACATGGGGCGCCTGGACGATACGGTTGTTGGGGAAGTCTGTCACATAGGTGGCCACCTTTCCGGTGTCCAGCGCCGCCAGCATGGCGTCGTCATCCACGATCTCGCCCCGGGCCAGGTTGATGAACCGGGCGCCCCGCTTCATGCTGGCGATGGCCTTTTCGTTGATCATCTTCTCCGTCTTGGGGGTGAAGTGAATGTGGATGGTGATATAGTCCGCCCGCTTGTAGAGCTCGTGGATGTCCTGCACCACATGGATGTGGCGGTCCAGCCGCAGGGCGGAATCCACGGACAGGAAGGGGTCGTAGCCGTACACGTCCATGCCCAGATCCAGCGCCAGATTGGCCACCAGGGAGCCGATGGCGCCCAGGCCGATGACGCCCAGCGTCTTTTTGTAGATCTCCGGGCCGATAAAGGCGGATTTACCCTTTTCCACCACGGTGGTCACGTCCACGCCGGCGTCCACCTGCTGGCGGACCCAGCGGATGGCGCCGTCCACGTCCCGGGAGCCGATGAGCATGGCGCACAGGACCAGCTCCTTCACGGCGTTGGCGTTGGCGCCGGGGGTGTTGAACACAGCGATGCCCGCCTGGGAACAGCGGTCCAGGGGGATGTTATTGACGCCGACGCCTGCCCGGGCGATGCCCAGCAGGTTGTCGGGAAATTCGTAGTCCTGCAGCTTGGCGGAGCGGACAAGGATGCCGTCCTCGCAGGTGAGATCGTCACCGACGGAATACAGATCCGGGTCAAAACGACTCAGGCCTACGGGAGAGATCTTGTTGAATGTCTTGATGCGATACATGATGGGGATGCCTCCTGGGTGGTCCCGGCGGACCACAATACTTGCGGCGGAACGTGCGGCGCTGGCGCCGCTTCCGCCACAGCTTTTTTATTATAAGTTTGCCGGCGGACAAATGTCAATGTACGGAGGACCAAAAAACACAGGCGGGGGACAGAGATATTTGGTAAAAAACGTCGCTGGTTCACGAATCGTTGTTTTGCCGGAGAAAAAGCCGGGAAATATTGAAAAAATGTGGACTTTTATCTTGAAATTGAAAGGAAAGCGGACTATAATGACAAACTGTGTGTAAATATCAAGGTGCAGACCTTTTGAGACGAGAAAGAAAGGGACGTTCATTTATGCAGAACGAACATCTGAGAAACGTAGCCATTATCGCCCACGTCGACCACGGCAAGACCACCCTGGTGGACGAGATGCTCAAGCAGGGCGGCGTGTACCGGGAGAACCAGGAGACCGTGGAGCGCGTGATGGACTCCGGCGACCTGGAGCGTGAGCGGGGCATCACCATCCTGGCGAAGAACACCGCCATCCAGTACAAGGACACCAAGATCAACATTGTGGACACCCCGGGCCACGCTGACTTCGGCGGCGAGGTGGAGCGCATTTTGAAAATGGTCAACGGCGTCATTTTGCTGGTGGACGCCGCCGAGGGCCCCATGCCCCAGACCCGCTTCGTGCTGAGCAAGGCCCTGGAGCTGGGCCACCGGGTCATCGTGGTGGTCAACAAGATCGACCGCCCCGACCAGCGCATCCACGAGGTGGTGGATGAGGTGCTGGAGCTTTTGATGGATCTGGACGCCACCCCCGAGCAGCTGGATTCCCCCATGCTGTTTTGCTCCGGCCGGCAGGGCACCGCCTCCTACTCTCCCGAGGTGGCGGGCACCGATCTGACCCCCCTGTTTGAGACCATTCTGGAGTATATCCCCGCTCCCGAGGCGGACACCGACCAGCCCTTCCAGATGCTGGTCAGCTCCATCGACTACAATGAGTTCGTGGGCCGGATCGCCATCGGCCGCATTGAGCGGGGCACGCTGAAGCAGAACCAGGAGATCGCCGTTTGCAACTATCACGACCCCGAGGCCGTGCTCCGCAAGGCCAAGGCCACCGCCATCTACGAGTTCGACGGCCTGGCCCGGAAGGCCGTCACGGAGTCCACCGCCGGCAACATCATCGCCATGAGCGGCATTCCCGACATCACCATCGGCGACACCATCTGCGCCCCCGACTGCGTGGAGGCGCTGCCCTTTGTGAAGATCAGCGCCCCCACCCTGGAGATGACCTTCTCCGTCAACGACTCTCCCTTCGCCGGCCGGGAGGGCAAGTTCGTCACCTCCCGCCAGATCCGGGAGCGCCTGTACCGGGAGACCTTGAAGGACGTGTCCCTGCGGGTCACCGACACCGACAAGGAGACCGCCTTCAACGTGGCGGGCCGGGGCGAGATGTCGCTGTCCATCCTCATCGAGACCATGCGCCGGGAGGGTTATGAGTTCCAGGTGTCTCCCCCCCGCGTGCTGTATAAGACCATCGACGGCACCAAGTGCGAGCCCATTGAGCGGCTGGTGGTGGACGTGCCCGGCGACTGCGTGGGCGCCGTCATCGACAAGCTGGGCCAGCGGAAGGCCGACATGCTGGAGATGACTCCCGTGGGCGAGCGTATGAAGATCGAGTTCCTCATCCCCGCCCGCGGCCTGTTCGGCTACCGCAACGAGTTCCTCACCGACACCCGGGGCGAGGGCATCATGGCCTCCGTGTTTGATTCCTACGCCCCCTACAAGGGCGACATCCAGCGCCGGGGCAACGGCTCCATGATCTCCTTCGAGACCGGCGAGTCCATCACCTACGGCCTGTTCAACGCCCAGGAGCGGGGCACGCTGTTCATCGGCGCCGGCGTTCCCGTGTACGGCGGCATGATCATCGGCGTCAATCCCCGCAGCGAGGATATGACCGTCAACGTCTGCAAGAAAAAGCAGCTGACCAACACCCGTGCCTCCGGCTCCGACGACGCCCTGCGCCTGGTGCCCCCCAAGCAGATGAGCCTGGAGCAGTGCCTGGAGTTCCTGGCGGACGACGAGCTGCTGGAGGTCACCCCCAAGAGCCTGCGGATGCGCAAGTCCATTCTGGACCACGAAAAGCGCATGAAAGCCCTCCACGGCGGCAAGAAATAACGAAACACCGCAAAAAGCCCCGGAATTTTTCCGGGGCTTTTTCCTGCCCCGGGAACTTTTTCCTTTGTATTGCCGTCTTTATCAACAAACGCTATGATAAAACCAAAAATAGACAAAGAGGAGGAATTTCCGTGAAGAAGATAATTGCCCGCGCCCTTGCCCTGACCCTGTGCGCCGCGGTGGTGTGCGTCCTGCCGGCCTTCGCCGCCGAGATGGATACCGCCGATGCCGAGGTGCCTGCCTATCTGGCCCCTGTCCGGGTGTGGGGCCGTGTGACCAGATTGGAAAATGGGGCGATACTGGTCCAAAACAGCAACGAAAACGATCCGTATCGCGAGATCATCCTCCATCTTTCGGACACCGCGCCTGTGGTGGACGCTGTGACCGGATTGCCTCTGGACCGGGAGCTGCGGGACGGGGAGGTCATCTATGCCTGGGTGGGCCCTGCCATGACCTTGAGCCTGCCGCCCCAAGCTGCTGCTGAAGTGGTGGTGGCTGGTATCCCGGCGGACTTCGGCGCGCCCCTGTACTACCAGGTCGCGCGGATCAAACAGACGGGTTCCATCAGCCGTGACGGCCCGCTGGTTTCTGTGGAAGTTGCTGTCACCAGCGGACTGGGGCTGAACATTGAGGAGCCGGGTCTGCAAATCACCGTTCAGGCGGAACTCCTCCCCTGGAAAACCCGCCAGATCGTACATCTGGAGGACCTGCAGCCGGGTTCCCAATTCCTGGCCTGGACGGACAGCGACGGCGCCGTGACCCGTGTGCTGCTGTTCCCCTACGCCTACCGGACTTGGCTGCGGTACGATGAATACGGCGGCATCCACATGCCCGGAGACGGCTTTCCCAAGACGCCCAACGGCTACTTGACCGTATCCACCAAGGAAAAGGACGGGGAGGTGCTGCTGCCCATCCGGGCTGTGGCGGAGGCTGCCGGCTGCAAGGTGGAGTGGGTGAAGGGCCGGGGCGCCGTGGTGTCCGAGGCTGACGGCAGCTTGCTGTTCTCCGTTCTCCCCGGACAGGACACGGCACAGACTGCCGACGGGGAATGGACTCTCTCCGGTGCCTGCTTCTTTGAAAGCGGCACCACCTATCTGCCTGCCGGAGACCTGGCGGCGCTTCTGAACCTGTTCTTGGTGTATTGACCGCCCCGCTCCGGCGCACACTAGGGTCGAGGTGATGCATATGGAAGAACTGCCCCTGGGCCTTGGCATGGCCCTGGCCCAGCACCCGGAGGCCATGGCCCGCTTCGCCGCTCTGCCGGAGACGGAGCAGCAGGCCGTCATCAACGGCGCCCACGCCGTCCGCTCCAAGGAGGAGATGCGCTCCTACGTGGAGCGGTTGACAAACTGAAAAAACGCCTCGGACCGGAGACCCGGTTCGAGGCGTTTTCCATGCTTGGGGATGGTAAAATGGTGCTTGACAGAGGAGGTCTATTATAGACTTAAAAGAAAGGTCGATAAATATAGACCAAGGAGGACGGAACATGGAACAATATCATCTCTGTGACAGTGAGTACCGCTTCATGCAGGTGGTGTGGGCGTCGGCTCCGGTGGGCTCCGGGCGGCTGGTGGAGCTGTGCCGGGAGCAGCTGGGGTGGAAGAAGTCCACCACCTACACGGTTTTAAAGAAGCTGTGCGGCCGGGGGCTGCTGCGAAATGAGAACAGCACCGTCACCGTTCTGGCGCCCCGGGAGGCGGTGACGGCGGAAGCGGCGGGGGAGTTCGTAGATAAGGCCTTCGGCGGTTCTCTGCCGGGGTTTTTGACGGCGTTTATGAGTGGACGCCGGCTGTCGGCACAGGAGGCGGAGGAGCTGAAACGTCTCATTGACGCCCACAAGGAGGGGTGAGGATGGAGCTGCTGACGACCGTGTTCCGCCAGCTGGTATCCCTGGCGCTAACGGCCCTGCCGGTGATGGGGGTGGTGCTGGCGGTCCGGTGGCTGCTGGCGAAGCTGAACGCTCCGAAAAAATACAGCCTGGCGCTGTGGTGGGCGGTGTGGCTGCGGCTGGTGTGCCCCGTGAAATGGAAGGTGCGTCCCTGGAGCATTTTCAACCTGCGGCCCTTGGATCGGGTAGCGGAATACAGCGAGGCGGTGGCTGCCGCTTCCCCAGCTGTTTCCGCCCCGGCGGCGCCTGCGGTGACAGCCCCGGCGGCGGTCATTTCCCCACCCGCTCCGGCGGCTGCCGTGGACTGGCAGGCGTTGGCCTGGCGGGGAGCGGCGGTGGTTTGGCTGGTGGGACTGGCGGCGCTGTTGGCCTACGGCGTCTGGTCCTGGCTGCGGCTGCGGCGGCAGGTCTCCGCCGCCGTGTGGAACGGCGGCAACGTCTGGGAGTGCGACGCCATCCCCACCCCTTTCGTGCTGGGTTACGTCCAACCCCGCATTTACATCCCTTTCCATCTGGACAGTGATGAGTGGACCTACGTCCTGGCCCATGAGCGGTATCACCTGCGGCGGGGAGACCAGTGGTGGAAGCTGCTGAGCTGCCTGATCCTGGCGGTGTATTGGTGGGATGCGGCGGCATGGCTCTGCTGGGTGCTGTTCTGCCGGGACCTGGAAATGCGCTGCGACGAGGCGGTGCTTGCCCAACTGGGGGACCAGGTGAAGCGGGGATACAGCCTATCCCTGGTGTCCTTCGCTATGGAGCGGCGGTTTCCGGCGGCCCTGGCCTTTGGGGGGCACGACGCCGCCCGGCGGGTGAAACACGTGCTGGCCTGGAAGAAGGAGACGCCCCGGGTGGCCTTTCTGGCGGCGGCCGTGGTGCTGGTGGTGTGGATGGTGTGTACCTCCGGCGGGAAAACGTCCAGCTGGGTGCGGGTGAAGGGCAGCGGAACAGCGGAGTTTACCTGCGGCCTCCAGGAGCCCATCCAGTCCTGGGCCATTTACGAGGATGTGTATGAAAACGGACAGCTGCTCTTCAGCGAGCCATGTGTCTTTGACGGCTTTCAAGAGAACGGCGGCGCTATGTCCCGGCAGTTTTCCGGCACGCTGACGGCGGATGCCGCCTCTGACGGGGAGGGCTTCGGCGGGAAGCTGCGCTGCCGCCTCTCCATACAGGACGGCACAAAGGCCACCTGGACCATCCAACTGCCCAAGGACCATTATACCGGCGCCGGCACCTTCGCGGGAGCGGATCGTTTGCAGGACAGCGAACGCCATTCACTGAATGGGAACGATGAGGCGCTGCTGTACACCTTCCTGCTGTCCACGGAGCCCGGCGGCGCCGTTACCGGCTACGAAGCGAAAGCCGGCGCGGTCGGGGCCAACGACACGGTGGTCCGGTTCCGGCTGGTGACTTCCACCGGCGGCACCGGAAGCTTTGACAGTCAGAAAGACCTGGCCCGGACGCTCTTTGACCTGCGGGTGGAGCGGTCGGCGGACAGCCAGGCTGTCCGGGCGCTGCTGGACGCCATGGGCGTTGGAGGCCTGGGGGAATACGAGGTGTCCTCGTTTGCATCCGGGGAGGATATGGTGCTGCGCATCCGCTTCGCGGAGGAACTGGATGACAGGGAGGAGCTTTGGATGGGAAACACCGCGTGCCTGCTGCTGGCCCTAACGGCGGACGCGGATCGGGTGGATTACGCCTTCCCTACGGACGGCGGCTCCCGCACCACGACCTTTTACTGTGACGGTGCCCCGCTGGACAGCTGGGCAAAAAAGCTGGGCTACCGGGATGTCAAGGCCCTGGGCTCCTCCGCCCAGGGCATCCGGGCCCTGCTGGAATACCTGGGATGGGAGAAGGCGGCTGCCCTTTCCCTGGACGCGCTGGCGGGGCAGGACGTGCTGCCGGCGTTTTTGGAGCTGCTGACCTCCGGCGCCTGCGGGAATGTGCCGGGGAGTGTGGCGGCTGCCGCCATGGCTGACAGCCGCAGCCTGCTGTTGAACTTCCGGGAGGCCCCGGCGGACCCGGACGGCTTCGACGCCTGCGCCGCCAAGGCCGCGTTTTTGCTGACGTATGTGAAGCCGCAGGTGGAGGAGGTGGCCTGGACGTATCCGGACACCGAGGGTGCCCGCGCCGAGCGGAAGGTGAGCCGGGAGGAGCTGTGGGTCATCACCTCCCTGTTTTCCGATCTGGAAGCTGTTCAGACCTGTCCCGTCACCACCCAGGCGGAGCTGGAGCGCCTTCTTTCCCTGGCCGGGCTGGACAGCCGGGTGTATCTCATGTGGGTGCGGAAAGGACCGTATCTGACGGTGACGGCGGCCTCCGGGGAGCGCGTCACGGCGGCCTGGTATGAGGACGGCCGGTTCGACTTTGACTATGACGGCCTCCCGACACTTACCTTGCAAGAAGCGGAAAAGACGCTAACCCTGGCGGTGGGCGGCGCGGATGCCCTGACGGTGGGGAAGGACTACTATACTGCTTGAATTCCAAAACGAAGCAGTATCAGTTTACCTATCAAGACACCCAGAAAGCAAGAATTCTCTCCGTCCTCTCCAACAACGACGAAATCGTTGAAATGGCGAATGAAACGCTGTCGAGGCTGCAGCAATACGATGTCAACTCCGGCATCAACCTAATGGGGATGCTGGCAAAGTTCATCGACTGCAACTATAATATCAGTTTGACCGCACGGGAGCTGCATATCCACAGGCAGTCCCTGCTCTACCGTCTGGAAAAAATCGAGGCGCTGACGGAAATGTCCCTCAGCAGTCACAAGGACCTGTTTTTGCTGGAAGTGTTTTCCCGCGTTTTTTCCGACTATTGACCCGGACCGTATCCCTGTGGGAGCCAGCAGTGTCCTCCCGGCAGGCCAATCCCGAAGAGAGGAATACAACCACAAAAAGAAAGACACGACTTTCGTCGTGCCTTTCTTTTTATAACATCAAAACACCGTAAATGCGGCCGCCTTCTGGCGGCCGCGCCGAGTGGCGCGTCACAAGCGTTTTGCCGCAGGCAAAACCTTGGCGGAGGAGGAATTCACTTCCGCCGAGCATTTCAATCACCGAAGGGCGGAGCGCCGCCATGCGGCGCGGAATCAAAAAAGAAAGACACGACTTTTGTCGTGTCTTTCTTTTTGGTGGAGACGAAGAGGATCGAACTCTCGACCTTACGGATGCGAACCGTACGCTCTCCCAGCTGAGCTACGCCCCCATTTGCCGCCGATATTTCAACGGCAAAAAGTATTATACCATAAAATTTTTAATTGTAAAGAGCGATTTTTTCTGGAAAACAAAAATTTTCAGTTGCCAATCGCACAAGGATATAGTAAAATAAATAAGCTATTGGTTGAAAAGTCCTCCGCAAGCAGCTGCGGAGCCGGTCTCGCGCAATGTAACCCCGCGAACCATGTCAGGCGGGGAACCGAGCAGCATTAAGCGGGATGTTCCATGTGACGCGAGGGTGCCGGTTCCGCAGCTGCGTACGGAGGACTTCCCATATCTCAAGGAGGCATCTATGTACCAGGCCCTGTATCGAAAATGGCGGCCCAAGACGTTTTCTGACGTCATCGGCCAGTCCCATATCACAGAGACTTTGCAAAAGCAGGTCGCCGAGGGCCGCACCTCTCACGCCTACCTCTTCACCGGCACCCGGGGCACCGGCAAGACCACCTGCGCCAAGATCCTGGCCAAGGCCGTCAACTGCGAGCATCCGGTGAACGGCGACCCCTGCAATCGGTGCGCCAGCTGTCTCGGCATCGAAAACGGCAGCTTCCTGGATGTGCTGGAGCTGGACGCCGCCTCCAACAACGGCGTGGACCAGGTCCGTGCCCTGCGGGACGAGGCCATCTATTCTCCGGCCAATGTGAAAAAGCGGGTGTACATCGTGGACGAGGTCCATATGCTGTCCACTGCGGCCTTTAACGCCCTGCTGAAAATTCTGGAGGAGCCGCCGGAGCACTTGATGTTCATTCTGGCAACCACGGAGCTGCACAAGGTGCCCGCCACCATCCTCTCCCGGTGCCAGCGGTTTTCCTTCAAGCGCATCACCCCCCAGGACGTGGCGAAGCGCCTTACCTACGTGGCTGGGCAGGAGGGCATCGACTTGACCGCCGACGGCGCGGAGCTGCTGAGCCGTCTGGCGGACGGAGCCCTGCGGGACGGCCTTTCCCTGCTGGACCAGTGCGCGGCCGCCGGCGGCACCATCGACTCCGCCGCCGTGCTGGAGGTGCTGGGCCTGGCGGGCAACCTGCAGACCGCCCAGCTGATGGAATGTGTGCTGCGGCGGGACGCCAAGGCGGCGCTGCTGCTTTTGAACCAGCTCTACGCCGGCGGCAAGGACGTGGGTGCGGTGCTGGGCGAGCTTTCCACGCTGACAAGAGACCTGCTGCTGCGGCGGACAGCCCCCGAGGGCGGCGCGGCCCTGCTGTCCGGGGGATATGATTCCGCCACGCTGGACCGGCTGGGGAAGGAGATCTCCGCAAGCCGCCTCATCTATCTGGCGTCCACCCTGCAAAAAGCCACCGCCGACCTGTATTACAGCTCCAACCGCCGCACGGACGCGGAGCTGTGCCTGCTGCGGCTGTGTGACGAGTCCCTCTCCGGCGATTTGACGGCCCTGGAGGCCCGTATCCAGCGGCTGGAGGAAGCCCAGGCCCGGGGCGTGGTCATCCGAGCCGCTGTGGAACAGAGCACGGCGCCTCCGCCCACGGGGAAAGCGCAACCGAAAGCGGCGCCTAAGGCCGCACCGGCGGCGGAGGACGTGCCTCCCTGGGAGGAGCCGCCCCTGCCGGAAGAGCCGCCCATGGCGGAGGAGCCGGGGGAGCGGGTGTTCGATATTCCGGCGGAGCCCGCACCGCAAAAGCATCCCCCTGCACCTGCTCCGTCCACGCCCCAGGCCGCCCCGGCCGCTGCCGGCGGGAACTGGTGGCGGGCGCTGGCGGAGGGCTGCAAAGGCCGCCTGCCTCCTATGTACCGGGCGTTTTTGGACATGTGCACCGGCTCTTTGGAGGGGGACACGGTGACGGTATACGCTCCCGACGACATCACCCTGGGACGGCTGGACAACGACCGGGTCCGCTCCGCCCTGGGCGAGGAGGCGTCCAAGGCCGCCGGCATGCCGGTGCGCCTTACCTTCCGGGTGGGTGAGCCGCCCAAGGCAACGCCCCGGGAAAATTTGCAGAACCTGCTGAAATTCGGCAGTCAGTTCGATAATATCCAGATCAAGTAAAGGAGAATCATACTATGGGATACAGTGCTCGCCGTGGATTCACCAACGGCAAAGTGTCCGGCGCGGCGCGCCAGGCGGAGATGCAGCAGAAGCTCCAGCAGATGCAGGAGCAGATGACCGCTGCCCAGGAGGCCGTGGAGGCCCAGGTCTTTACCGCCAGCGTGGGCGGCGGTGTTGTGGAGGCCAAGGTCACCGGCAAGAAAGTGGTCCAGTCTGTGACCATCAAGCCCGAGGCCGTGGACCCGGAGGACGTGGAGATGCTCCAGGACCTGGTGGTGTCCGCCGTCAACGAGGCCCTGCGCCAGGCGGACGAGGCCATGGAAAAGGGCATGTCCGGCGTGACCGGCGGACTGAACCTGGGGGCCTTCGGCCTGTAAGAGCGATACCGGCGTGAAAAAGAGCGGGGCGGAGGCTCCGCTCTTTTTGAAATGGAGGTAGCCATGAAAAAGCGGATCTTGGCGGCGGCCTTAGCCTGCGTTCTGCTGGCGGGCTGCGGCGTGAGGACCCCGGCTCCGGCGGAGGAAACGCCGGAGGAGCGGCCGGTCATTGCCTATGTGCCTTTGGACGACCGGCCGGACAACGTGGAGCGGGTAGTGTATCTGGCGGAGTCTGTGGGATATAGCCTGGCTATGCCGGAGGCAGATCTGTACCGCACCCGGCTGGATGGGCAGCCCACGAACGAAAACGGCACCCAGTACGGCGACATAGCGGCGCTTTATGAGTGGGTGCTGGACCAGGAGGCGGCGGGCTGCGACCGCTATATCCTGTCCATGGACCAGCTGCTCTCCGGGGGACTGGTGAACTCCCGGCACACGGCGGAGACGCTGGCCGTCACGCTGTCTGACGGAACCGTCATGACAGACCGGGAGCTTTTGGGGGGACTGCTGACGGCCCTGGCGGCGGATGAAAACAACCGGGTGTGGCTGCTGGACAGCGTTATGCGCCTGGCGCCCACCGTGGGGTACGCGGGCTTTGGCATCGAAGAGTACAACGCCCTGCGGGCCTATGGCGCGGCGCCCAGAAAGGAGGCTGCCGGGGCGGAGCTGACGGTGGAGGCCATTGCGGCGGATTACCGGCTGGGCAGCGGCGAAGCGCTCCTGCGGGCGGCGGATTTCGGCCTGACGGAGGAGCAGGCGGATACGTACCTCTCCGCCCGGCGGCGGAAGCTGGAGCTGTCCGACCGGATGATGGAAGTGGTCAGCGGCAGGGAGTACGGAAACTTCCGGGTGCTCATCGGCATCGACGACTCCTCCGCTGAGGAGTGTATTCAGAAAAATGAGATCGCCTACCTGCGCAGCCGCCTGCGGGCGGGAGACGCCCTGCTTTCCGGCGTGGATGACCTGGCCTTCAAGGCGGTGGCGAAGCTGTACCTGGAGGAGCGCGGCTGGAGCGGTGGCACGGCGGCGGTGCGGTATTTCGGCGGCTCGGAGAAGGAGCCGGCCTGCGCTTATGATTTCCAGCCGCTGGATGACATCATGGAGGAGCATCTGGCGTTCTTCGCCCTGACAAGAAGCGGAAATTACCGGGCGGCGGGCTTGCAGGTCCTGGTGCTGACCCAGCCGCAGGCCGCGGAAAACAGCGGAACGTATTACACCCAGCTCATCGAGGCGCTGAAGGAGTGCCGGGAGAGGGGCTGGCCCACCATTCTCATCGACGCCGGAAACGGAGCATACGGCACCGCTTTCCATGAGGCGCTGACGGAGCAGGTGGAGTTGGGCTGGCTTTTGAGCTACGCCGGCTTTTTGGACATGGCCATCGTCACCGGCACGGCCCTCAGCCACGGCGTGGCCCGGTATGCCCATCTGGAGCATGGCGAGACCTCGCCCGGGGAGGAAAAAGCGTTTGCCAAGACTCTGGCGGACAGCATCCTCAAGGACTTCTGCTACAAAAACGTGGTGCGGGAGGACCTGCTGGCCTATATCCGAAACGACCTGGGCGCCAGCCCCGACAATTTCTGGAATCCGGACACAGACCGGGAGACCATCTTGCGGCGGCTGGAGCAGGGCATGGAGGCCGCCGCCCGGAGCGTAGTGAAAAACCTGGAACGGAGCAACTGCATCGTCTCTCTGGACCGGAGCGCTGAAAACGGCGGGCTTGCCGGCTGGGGCGGCGTGGAGCTGTCCAACTACCGTTTCCCCTGGGACCGGGCCTTTGAGATCGGCATGGATATTGAGGTGGGAGATTTTACAAAGCCGCATAAAAGCGTACTTGGCGTATATTATCAATGATAAAAGGCCGGGGACCATACGGTCCCCGGCCTTTATGCGCGGTCTTGCCAAAGGCCCTCCGTCTATGCCGGGAGCTTGAAATGCCGGTTAGGCGCCGGAGGCGATCAGACTGCCGGGCACGGTAATGAGCTGGGGGAATGCGATCAGAAGGGCGATCACAAGGAACGTCACTGCAATATAGGGGAGGAGGTAGGGCATGACCTTGCCCACCCGCAGGTCCATGAGGTCCGCCGCCACATACAGGCACATGCCCACGGGAGGTGTCACCAGGCCCACGCCGATGACCACAGTGATCAGCACGCCCAATACGATGGGATCAATGCCCACTTCTATCGTTTTCGGCGACTGCAACAACAACCAGTCCGGCGGCAAGGTCACCGACCTGAGCTCCCTGTATCCCGTGGCGGACAAGGCCTGGGCCTGCCGGGCAACGGCACTATCCCTGCCGTGGAGAGCCAGCGCATTTTGCTGGCCAAGCACGCAGGCATGAAGATCATGGACCTGGTGGAAAAGAACATCTGCCCCCGAGACATCGTGACGGAGAAGTCCATCAAGAACGGCCTGGCGGCGGACATGGCCCTGGGCTGCTCCACCAACACCATGCTGCACCTGCCGGCCATCGCCCACGAGGCGGGGCTGGAGTTCGACCTGCGGGGCGTCAACGCCGTTTCCGACGCGGTGCCCCACCTGGTGAAGCTGAACCCCGCCGGCGTCCACTGCCTGGTGGACCTCAACAACGCTGGCGGCCTCAGCGCCGTGATGAAGCGGCTGGACAGCATGGGCCTCATCGACCCCTCCGCCCGGACCGTGGACGGCACCTGGGCGGACCGCATCGCCAAGGCGGAGATCATGGACGAGAACGTCATCCGGGACCGGGAGCACGCCTACTCCCAGACCGGCGGCCTGGCGGTGCTGTACGGCAACCTGGCACCGGACGGCGCGGTGGTGAAGAAGGGCGCGGTGCTGCCGGAGATGCTGGTGCACACGGGCCCCGCCAAGTGCTTTGACAGCGAGGAGGCCTGCTGCGAGGGCCTGTACGCCGGGAAAGTAGTGGCGGGCGACGTGGTGGTGGTCCGGTACGAGGGCCCCAAGGGCGGTCCCGGCATGCGGGAGATGCTGAGCCCCACGGCGACCCTGGCTGGCATGGGCCTGGACTCCACCTGCGCGCTGGTGACGGACGGCCGGTTCTCCGGCGTCAGCCGCGGCGCGTCCATCGGCCACGTGTCCCCGGAGGCGGCGGCCGGCGGCCTCATGGCCTATGTGCAGGACGGCGACATGATCGCCATCGACATTCCCGGCCACAAGATCGACCTGCTGGTTTCTGAGGAGGAGATTGCGGCCCGGAAGGCCGAGACCGTTCCCCAGCCGCCCAAGCAGGTGTCCGGCTACCTCAAGCGCTACCGCGCCATGGTCACCTCCGCCAACCGCGGCGCCATTCTGGACGACGAGAATCTGTAATGTCCCTCTGCTAAGCTTTTTCAAGCTTCCATGAAAGACCCTGCCTGTATTGCGGGATTTCCGCAATACAGGCAGGGTCCTTTTCGCAAGAGCGGGGAAAGCCGTATGAAAAAGAACGCGCAGGGCAGTCGGGAAACCGGCTCGCCGGTTCACACCTGCGGCGATAACCGGCGAGTGGGAAAGGAACATTGACTACATAACTTCCCCGGGAGTATGATATAAATTAATAGGAGATACCAAGGAACTGAAAACACGAAAGGGAGGGATGGCAGAAGAAATTTGCCGTGCCGCGTCCGGAATGGACCGGACGTGAACTGATTTTTTGAATTGAGAGGGGTTTACTATCATGAAAAAACTGTTTGGCAGCTTGCCGTTCCGGCTGCTTCTGGGCATTTTTGTGGGCATTCTCTGCGGATTGGTGTTCCCGGAGCGTGTAATGAAGGTGATCGTCACCCTGCAGTATATCATGGGCCAGCTGATCACGTTCTGCGTGCCGCTGATTATCATCGGCTTTATCGCGCCGTCCATCACCAAGCTGGGGGCCAATGCCTCCCGCCTGCTGGGCGTGGCGGTTATCATCGCCTATGTGTCCTCCATTTGCGCCGCCTTTATGAGCATGGGCGCCGGCTACGCCCTCATCCCCCACCTGTCTATCGACACCAGCGTGGCGGGACTGCGGGAGCTGCCCGCGGTGGTGTTTGAGCTGAACATCCCCCAGATCATGAGCGTCATGAGCGCCCTGGCACTGTCCATCCTTGTGGGCCTTGCCGCTACCTGGACCAAGTCCCAGCGCTTTATCGACCTGCTGGCGGAGTTCCAGAACATCGTGCTGGCCATCGTCAGCAAGGTCATCATCCCCGTTCTGCCCTTCTATATCGCCGCCACCTTCTGCAACTTGAGCTTTGAGGGCATGATTACCCGCCAGCTGCCCGCCTTCCTGCAGATCATCATCATCGTCATGCTGGGTCACTATATCTGGCTGGCGGTGCTGTATCTGCTGGCTGGCGCCTACTCCGGCAAGAATCCCTGGGAGGTGTTGCGGCACTACGGCCCCGCCTACCTTACCGCCGTGGGCACCATGTCCTCCGCCGCCACGCTGGCCGTGGCCTTGAACTGTGCCCGAAAGAGCAGTGTTCTCCGCAAGGACATGGTCAGCTTCGGCATTCCCCTGTTCGCCAACATCCACCTGTGCGGCTCCGTGCTGACGGAGGTGTTCTTCGTCATGACCATCTCCAAGATCCTGTACGGCTCCGTACCCTCCCTGGGCACCATGGTGCTGTTCTGCATGCTGCTGGGCATCTTTGCCATCGGCGCCCCCGGTGTCCCCGGCGGCACGGTCATGGCCTCCCTGGGCCTCATCACCGGCATTCTGCTGTTCCAGAACGACGGCACCGCTCTGATGCTTGCCATCTTCGCCCTGCAGGACAGCTTCGGCACCGCCTGCAACGTCACCGGCGACGGCGCCTTGACCCTCATGCTCACCGGCTATGCGGAAAAGCATGGCATCCGGGAAGAAGATATCCAGTCTCCCGTCTTGTAATACGGATACGGAAAAACCCGGGACCGCAGTTCAAGCGGCCCCGGGTTTTTATTTTTACACAGACTTTACAAAACGGCGGTGACGGATTTTACGTGGGACTGCTTATACTATGACCATGGCACAAAGCAACAGACATATGATGAAAGGAAGTTATTTCTCATGAAAAAAGTATTTGCGCTTGTGTTGACGCTGACCATGGCCGTGAGCCTGCTGGCCGCCTGCGGCTCCTCCAAGAGCCAGGAACAGTCCGGCACTGCCCAGACGGAACAGCCCGCCCAGGCGGAGCCCGCCGCCCTGTCCGGCGCCGTTGCCTTGAATGGTTCCACCTCCATGGAAAAGGTCATGGGCGCTCTGAGCGAGCAGTTCATGGCTGACAACAGCGGCGTCACCGTTACCTATGACGCCACCGGTTCCGGCGCCGGCATCGAGGCTGCCAAGAGCGGCAGCGCCGACATCGGCCTTTCCTCCCGGGCACTGAAGGATGAGGAGACTGCCGCCGGCTTGGTGGGCACCACCGTGGCGCTGGACGGCATTGCCGTCATCGTCAACCCCGCCAGCCAGGTGGCTGACCTGACTGTGGAGCAGATCGCCAAGATCTTTACCGGCGAGGTCACCGACTGGAGCGAAGTGGGCGGCGAGAGCGGCGAGATCTCCTGCATCGGCCGTGAGGCCGGTTCCGGCACCCGGGATGGATTTGAGACCATCACCGGCACCAAGGATTCCTGCAAGCTTGCCCAGGAGCTGACCTCCACCGGCGCGGTCATCGAGGCCGTGGCAGGCAACCCCAACGCCATCGGTTACGCCTCCCTGTCCTCCGTGGAAGGGAAGGACACCGTCAAGGCCCTTACTGTGGGCGGCGTGGTGTGCAGCGAGGACTCCGTTCTGGACGGCAGCTATGCCATCCAGCGGCCCTTCGTCCTGGTGACAAAGGACGGCGCGGCCCTCAGCGACCAGGCCCAGGCCTTCTTCGACTTCGCCACCTCCTCCGCCGCGTGCGACTTGATCCGTGCCGCCGGCGCAGTGCCTGTGGCTTGACACATCCCCCAAGGGAACGCCTCCACCCGCCAAAAAACGGGGTGGAGGCTGTTTCCGTGACTGGAAGGAGTACCGATATGGAAATGGAAAACGCGCTGAAGGCACCTGCCCGCAGCCCCGCGGCAGGGAAGAGCCGAAACTCCAGCGGCGGCCCCTCCGCCGGACGGAAAGGCGGCCGGGAGGCCATGGAGCTGTGCTTCCATCTGCTGTTTCTGCTGTGCGGTGTGGTGGCGGTGGCCTTTGTGCTGTTTATCAGCATTTATCTGATCGTCTCCGGCCTGCCCGCCATTCGCGAGATCGGCCTTGTGAACTTCCTGCTGGGCAAGACCTGGGCTCCCACCGCCACCACGGTGGAGCCCTCCTACGGCATCCTGCCCTTCATCCTCACCTCCGTTTACGGCACCGCCGGCGCTGTGGTCATCGGTGTGCCCATTGGCTTGATGACGGCGATATTCCTGGCAAAGGTGGCGCCGCCGAAGGCTGCCCGGGTCATCAAGACCGCTGTGGAGCTGCTGGCGGGCATCCCCTCCGTGGTGTACGGCCTGGTGGGTATGATCGTGCTGGTGCCCGCTATCCGCCGCCTGTTCGGCCTCAGCTCCGGCGCTTGCCTGCTGGCGGCAATCGTGGTGCTGGCCATCATGATCCTGCCCTCCATTATCAACGTGTCCGAAACGGCTCTGCGTGCGGTGCCCCGGGAGTATGAGGAGGCCTCCCTGGCCCTGGGCGCCACGGAGATCGAGACCTGCTTCCGGGTGTCTCTGCCTGCCGCCGGCAGCGGTGTCGCCACCGCTGTGGTGCTGGGCGTGGGACGGGCCATCGGCGAGGCCATGGCCATCATCATGGTTTCCGGCAACGTGGCCAACATGCCGGGCCTGTTTACCTCCGTCCGCTTCCTCACCACAGCCATCGCCTCGGAGATGTCCTACGCCGCCTACGGCAGCCTTCAGCGCAACGCCCTATATTCCATCGGCCTGGTGCTGTTTTTGTTTATCATGCTCATCAACGTGCTGCTGAACGTGTTTCTGAAAAAGCGGAAGGAGGATTGACCATGGAGCAAACACTCTCCCCCCGCCGGCGGGCTTATGACAAGGGTCTGCGGGCGCTGTTGTGGCTCTGCGCCGGCATTACCTGCGCTCTGCTGGTATTTCTGATCGGCTATATTTTCTATCGGGGCCTGGGAAACATCACCTGGGAGCTGCTGACCACCCAGACCAGCTATATTAAGGATACCATCGGAATTTTGCCTAATATATTAAATACTTTGTATATTATTTTGGTTTCCATGCTGATCGTTCTGCCCTTGGGCGTGGGTGCCGCCATCTATCTGACGGAGTACGCCACGAACCGCAGGGTGGTGGAGCTCATCGAGTTTGCCACTGAGACCCTCACCGGCATCCCCTCCATCATCTTCGGCCTGGTGGGCATGCTGTTTTTCGTGCAGAAGCTGGGCCTGGCACCGGGTATCCTGGCCGGCGGACTGACGCTGGTCATTATGATCCTGCCCACCATCGTCCGTACCACCCAGGAGAGCCTGAAGACCGTTCCCCAGTCCTACCGGGAGGGTGCCTTGGGCCTGGGCGCGGGGAAGTGGCATATGGTCCGCACTGTGGTGCTGCCCGGCGCCGTGGACGGCATCGTCACCGGCTGTATTTTGGCGGTGGGACGCATCGTGGGTGAGAGTGCGGCGCTGCTGTTCACCGCGGGCTTCGGCCTGGTGCTCAATGGGTTCGTCAAGGCTCTCCAGTCCTCCTCCGCCACGCTGACGGTGGCGCTGTATGTCTACGCCAATGAGCGGGGAGAGACCGGCGTGGCCTTCGCCATCGCGGCCATCCTAATGCTGCTGACCTTCCTCATCAACCTGGCCGCGGGCTTCGCGGGCAGGAAACTAAAAAAATAACGGGAGTACGATATGGATACGATTTTGCAGGCAAAGGACTTGAACCTGTGGTACGGCCAGAACCACGCCCTCCACAGTGTGAACATTGACATCCCGGCCCACGAGATCACGGCCTTCATCGGCCCATCCGGCTGCGGCAAATCCACCTTTTTGCGGACGCTGAACCGCATGAATGATCTCATCCCCTCTGTCCGCATCACCGGGGAGGTGGATTACCAGGGCCGGAACATCTACGATGACAGCGTGGACCCCACGTGGCTGCGCAAGCAGGTGGGCATGGTGTTCCAAAAGGCCAATCCCTTCCCCATGAGCATTTACGACAATGTGGCCTACGGCCCCCGGACCCACGGTGTCCACTCCCGGGTGGAGCTGGACGAGATCGTGGAAAATTCCCTGCGGGCGGCGGCTATCTGGGATGAGGTGAAGGACCGGCTGAAAAAAAGCGCCCTGGGCCTCTCCGGCGGCCAGCAGCAGCGGTTGTGCATTGCCCGGGCCCTGGCGGTGGAGCCGGAGGTGCTGCTGATGGACGAATCCACCAGCGCCCTGGACCCCATTTCCACTTCTAAGATTGAGGACCTTGCGGCGGAGCTGAAAAACAAGTATACTGTCATCATGGTGACCCACAATATGCAGCAGGCCGCCCGCGTGTCCGACAATACCGCCTTTTTCCTGTTGGGGGAATTGGTGGAATTCGGCAGGACGGAGCAGCTGTTCTCCACGCCGAAGGATAAGCGCACGGAAGATTACATCACCGGACGGTTCGGATGAGGAGGCATTATGAGAAATAAGTTTGACGAGCAGATGGAAAAGCTGCATGTGGGACTCATCCAGATGGGTGCCGTCTGCGAGGATGCCATCTCCGCAGCGGCGGAGGCGCTGCTGAAGGGCGACGCGACCTTGGCGGACGTGGCCGAAGAGGCGGAAAAGGACATTGACCAGCGGGAGAGGGAGGTGGAGAACCTCTGCTTGAAGCTGCTGCTGCAGCAGCAGCCGGTGGCCCGGGACCTGCGGGAGATCTCCGCGGCGCTGAAAATGATCTCCGACCTGGAGCGCATCGGCGACCAGGCAGCGGATATTGCCGAGCTGACCCGGTTTATTCACCTAACGGACAGTCTCAGCCGCCTTCATATCGGTGAGATGGCCAGAGCGGTCATTGCCATGGTGACGGACAGCGTGGATTCCTTCGTGAAGGGCGACCTGGCGCTGGCCCGGTCCGTGCGGGCGGCGGACGACCGGGTGGACGCGCTGTTCGAGCAGGTGAAGCGAGAGCTTATTGACCTTATCGCCGCCGATGCCGCCGCCGGCGAGGTGGGGCTGGATATTTTGATGGTGGGCAAGTATCTCGAACGCATCGGCGACCATGCCACCAATGTGGCGGAGTGGGTGGAGTACTCCTTGACAGGCGTCCATCCCTCTGACGACTAAAATGAGGGAAGGCGCGCCTTCCCGGGAAAAAGGGGAGGGTGCCATGCTGACCTTCAAAGATGTGAAAAGCAATGAGACCATCCGCACCTATATTCAGCGGGCGGATGAGTCCCTCATCGCCCTGGGCTACACAGAGCACAGCTTTGCTCACGTGACCCATGTGGCGGAGACGGCCGGTTATATCCTAAAGACCTTGGGCTATCCGGAGCGGACTGTGGAGCTGGTGAAGATCGCGGGGTATCTTCACGACATCGGTAATCTGGTCAACCGCATCGACCACTCCCAGTCCGGCGCCGTCATGGCGTTTCGGATTCTGGATAACCTCAACTGTGACCCGGCGGAGATCGCCACCATCATCACCGCCATCGGCAACCACGACGAGGGCACCGGCCAGCCGGTGAACGCCGTGGCGGCGGCCCTCATCCTGGCGGACAAGTCCGATGTGCGCCGCAGCCGGGTCCGCAACCGGGACAAGACGACCTTTGATATCCATGACCGGGTAAATTACTCGGTGAAGAAGTCGGATTTGAAGATCAACGGGGAACACACGCTTATCAAGCTGGAGCTGTCCGTGGACACGGAATACGGCTCCATCATGGATTATTTCGAAATTTTCATGCAGCGGATGATCCTCTGCCGGAAGGCGGCGGAGAAGCTGGGACTGCAATTCAAGCTCGCCATCAATGACCAGCAGCTCATCTGAGAAGGGGGGAGGCTTCCTCCTCCCGAATGAGCAGACCCTAAAACATAGGAGGCCCTTATGATCTACTTACTGGAGGACGATGACAGCATCCGGGATCTGGTGATCTACACCTTGAACAGCCAGAGCATGGAGGCCCGGGGCTTCGCCCTGCCGTCCCTTTTCTGGCAGGCCGTAGAGGAGGCGGTGCCGGACCTGGCGCTGCTGGATATCATGCTGCCGGAGGAGGACGGCATTTCCGTGTTGAAAAAACTCCGCGCCTCCGGCCGGACGGCCCGGCTACCCATCATCATGCTGACGGCCCGGGGCACGGAGTACGACAAGGTCACCGGCTTGGACGCCGGCGCTGACGACTATGTGGCAAAGCCCTTCGGCATGATGGAGCTGCTCTCCCGCATCCGGGCCCTGTTGCGGCGGACGGAGAAGGACGGCACCGTATACCGCTGCGGCGTGCTGACAGTGGACCCGGGGCGGCACACCGTGGAGGTATCTGGCCGGAGCGTGGCTCTGACGCAAAAGGAGTTTGAGGTGCTGTGCCTGCTGCTGAAGAACAAGGGACAGGTGCTGTCCCGGGAGCAGCTGATCCAGCAGGTGTGGGGCTACGCCTTTACCGGCGAGAGCCGCACCGTGGACGTCCATATGCGGACGCTGCGGCAGAAGCTGGGGGAGGCCGGCTCCTATGTGGAGACAGTCCGTGGCTACGGCTACAAGATCGGTGAGGAAAGCTGAGCCATGACGAAACGGATCTTTCGCTCCATGGCCGCCGTGTCCCTGGCGGTGCTGGCCGCCAGTCTTGTGCTCATTGTGGGGGTGCTCCACGGCTATTTCCAGGAACGGGTCCTGGAGGAGCTGCGGCAAAAGACCCTTTACGCCGCCCAGGGTGTGGAGCAGGCGGGTATGGACTATCTGACGGAGGGGCTGCCGGGAGACAGCCGCGTCACCTGGGTGGCGGCGGACGGCACAGTGCTCTTTGACAACCGGGAGGACCCGGCGGACATGGACAGCCACGCAGCCCGGGCGGAGATCCGGGAGGCACTGCTGACGGGGAAGGGCTACGCCTCCCGCTATTCCGACACTCTGGGGAAAAAGACCCTGTACTACGCCCTGCGCCTCTCCGACGGCAGCGTGCTGCGGGTGTCGGACACACAGGGCACCGTGTGGTTGCTGGTGCTGGAGGCCGCGCAGCCGGTGGCATTCGTGCTGCTGGCGGCGCTGGTGCTGGCCCTATGGCTGTCGGGCCGTGTGGCACGGCAGTTGGTGGCGCCCATCAACGCCATGGACCTCAGTCAAATGGAGGGGGACCCACCCTATGAGGAGCTGGCGCCGCTGGTGGGCCGCATCCGCGGCCAGAACCGCCAGATCCAGCGGCAGATGCTGGACCTGCAGCGGCAGCAGGAGAAGTTTGCCGCCATCACAGAGAATATGAGCGAGGGCCTGCTGGTCATTGACCGGGAGACCCGGGTCCTGTCCTATAATACCGCCGCCCTGCGGCTGCTGCGGGGGGAGCCGCCCCAGGCGGAGGAGAGCGCTTATGCCCTCAACCGGGAGGCGGGCTTCCGCCGCTGCGTGGAAGGGGCCCTGTCCGGCAGCCGGACGGAACAGCTCTTGGAGCGGGAGGACAGCTGTCGACAGGTGATCGCCAGCCCCGTCACACAGGACGGCGCCGTCAGCGGCGCGGTGCTGGTGATATTGGACGTGACGGAGAAGGAGCAGCGGGAGCGGCTGCGGCGGGAATTCACCGCCAATGTGTCCCACGAATTGAAAACGCCTCTGACATCCATCCTGGGCACGGCGGAGATCTTGAAAAACGACCTGGTGCAGCCGGGGGACATCCCCCATTTCGCCGGGAATATCCACCGGGAGGCCCAGCGGCTCATCGACCTTGTGAATGACATCATCAAGCTCTCCCGGCTGGACGAGGGCGAGAGCGGCGGCCAGTGGGAGACCGTGGACCTCTATGCCCTGGCCCAGAGCGTGTTCGCCCAGCTGCGCCAGGCGGCGGAGGGCAGGCAGGTCACACTGGAGCTGCGGGGCGGAAAAGCCCTTGCCCGGGGCGTTCCCCAGATCTTGGAGGAGATCCTCTACAACCTCTGTGACAATGCCGTGGCCTACAATCGCCCCGGCGGCTCCGTTACCGTCACGGTGGAGGAGACGGCGCAGGGGGCCCGGGTGGCGGTGGCGGACACCGGCGTCGGTATCCCACCGGAGGCCCGGGAGCGGGTGTTCGAGCGGTTTTACCGCCTGGACAAGAGCCGCTCCAGCGGCGGCACCGGCCTGGGACTGTCCATCGTGAAGCACGGCGCCGCGTACCTGGGGGCGAAGCTCAGCCTGGAGAGCCAGGTAGGTGTGGGCAGTACCTTCACCGTGGAATTTCCAGAGGTTTGACAAGCCGGACGCATATGCGTCCGGCGCTCTTTTTGAAAACAAAGCGTACATTTTGAAATACATATTTCAAAATGTATTGGGAATCACCTGCGCTTTCGGAATATGCGGCGGCTCTTGGACGCACACTACCTCCATGTACGGAGGTGGAGCATGGAACAGATCACAAACAACTATGGAGACGATGTCCGCTGGTTTGACGAGACCTTGGGCGTGGGCCGCAGCTGCGACCTGGTGAGCCGGGACCTGCGCATCGGCGGCCGCCGGGCACGCGTCTGGGTCATCGACGGCTTTGGGGGCGACGCCATTCTGGAGCGGATGGGCGCCTTCTGGCTGGGCCTGTCCCCGGAGGCGGTGGAGCACCTGCGGGATATGCAGGCTTTTGTGGACCAGTGTGTCACATTCATGGAAGCGAATGTCAGCACAGACCGGGACGACATCGTCACCTCGGTGCTGCTGGGAAAGACGCTGCTGCTGGTGGAGGGCGTTTCCGGCGCGGCTTTGATGGACGCCAAGGAGTATCCCAGCCGCAGTGTTCAAGAGCCGCCGGACGGCAAGGTGCTCCGGGGCGCCCACGACGGCTTTGTGGAGGCGGTGGTGCCCAACATGGCGCTGCTGCGGCGGCGCATCCGGGACCCCCATCTGACCATGGAGGGGCTGAAGGTGGGCACCCGGTCCCACACGGACGTGGTGCTGTGCTATCTGGACGACCGGGTGGACGCGGAGCTGCTGGCGGAGGCCCGGGAAAAGCTGTCGGCCATCCAGGCCCGTTCCCTCTCCATGAGCCAGGAGAGCGTGGCGGAGGCCATCCGCCCCAAGCAGTGGTACAACCCCTTTCCCAAGGTCCGCTATACCGAGCGGCCGGATACCGCCGCCGCCTCAGTGATGGAGGGCAGCATCGTGGTCATGGTGGACACCTCTCCCTCGGTGATGCTGCTGCCCACCACATTTTTCGATTTCACCCAGGAGGCCAACGAATTTTATTTCCCGCCGCTGGTGGGGACCTATCTGCGGCTTTTGCGCATCATCGTGTTTCTTATCTCCCTGCTCATCACCCCCGCCTGGTATCTGATGGTCAGCGAGCCGGGGCGGCTGCCGTCGTGGCTGGACTTTTTGTCCTCCCCGGAGCCGGCGTCGCTGCCCCTTTTGTGGCAGCTGCTGGTGGTGGAGTTTCTTATCGACGTGTTGAAGCTGGCGTCTTTGAACACGCCGGATTCCCTGTCTAACTCCTTTTCCATGCTGGGCGCCCTTATTTTGGGTGATTTCGCCGTCCAGGCCGGATGGCTGGGGCCGGAGGTGCTGGTGTATATGGCCTTCGTGTCCGTGGCGGGCTTTGCCCAGCCCAGCTACGAGATGGGCTACGCCTTCAAGCTGCTGCGGCTGGCGCTGCTGCTGGTGACGGCGGCTTTTGACGTGTGGGGTTTCTGCCTGGGCGTTCTGGGCATTTTGGCACTGCTGGCCACCACGAAGCCCATGGTGGGCAAGGGATACCTTTACCCCCTCATCCCCTTCAACGGCAAGGCCCTGCGGCGTCTGCTGCTGCGGGAACCCATCGGCCGGGACAATACTTGAATCTGCTGCGGCGGTTTCCGGTCAAATGGGCTTGCCTTTTCCCCAAAAGGATGTATAATAAAAGCCAACTACTCTGTTCCAGGAATTTCCGGAACAGCGAGAGGGGGCGAGGTCTGCTCATGGAGGCCAATTGCTGCTACACCGCGAAAGCGATGCGGGAGATGATCCGCAGCTTGGCACCGATTTTTGACGTGGTGCGCCTGGTGGACCCGTCAGACACGGCGGTGCTGACGCTGGAGGAGGATGGTTCCCTTACCCGGGCGCCGTACAGCTGCTTCCATGTGTGGAACAGGGACTGCCGCTGCCGGAACTGCACCAGTATGCAGGCTGCCAGCGGCAACTGCCGCCGGACAAAATATGAGTTTATCCGGGAAAATGTGTTTTATGTGGTCTCCCAGCCGCTGACGCTTCTTTTGGAAACGGAGCGGATGGAGGTCGTGCTGGAGATCGTCAGCCATGTGTCGGACCAGGTGCTGCTGGAGCGGCAGGAGGACGGCAAGACGCTGCTGGAGCGGATGGAGGAGATCCAGGAGAAGCTGTACCGGGACGACTTGACCCAGGCCTTCAACCGCCGCTACCTCAATGAATTTACGTTCCTCCACTGGAACCGCGGCCGTGGAAGCTCCCGGGTCGGATTGATTCTGCTGGACCTGCGGCAGTTCAAGTCTGTCAACGATACCCAGGGGCACCTGGCGGGGGACCAGATCCTCTCGCAGGTGGCGGACGTGCTGAAAGAGCATGTGCGCGCGCAGGATTCCGTCATCCGCTTCGGCGGCGACGAATTTGTGGTCATCCTGACGGACTGCGGCGAAGAGGTGGTCCTGCGGAAGATCGAGGAGCTCCGCGCCGCCGTAACGGCGGTGGCCACGGCGGATTTCGGCTATGCCTACACAGACTCGTTCCAGCCGGACCATACGTGCCTATCCGCCATGCTGGACCAGGCGGACCGCCGGATGTACGAGGAAAAGCGCCGCTGCCCGGAGCTGTAAAACGAAAAAGCGAAAAAGAGCCTGCCCACGCCTTTCGGCGCGGGCAGGCTTAAGCTTGTCGAAAAAGGGTGAACTGCTGGAAAGCGGGAAGGAAGATAGTTACGAAAGAAACCCAGGAGGGGTGTCTTTCGTTTGAAATCTAAGTTTTTTAGAACTTTTTAAGTTCTGGAAAACTTGCTCCAGTCTGTCGAAAAGAATTTTTAGACAGACTGGAGCCTGCCCACGCCTTTCGGCGCGGGCAGGCTTTTCCCATGGTTCAATCCGCAATGCTGATGGCGCTGACGGGGCAGCCGTCCCGGGCTTCCTGGGCCTGGTCCAGCAGCTCCTCCGGCACGGCACCGCCGTGGGCGAAGCCGTCGTCCCCCATGGAAAAGACCTCCGGACAGGTGCCGGCGCACAGGCCGCAGCCGATACAGGCGTCGTTGACAGTGGCATTCATGGGATTTCCTCCGATTCACTCAATGATATTTCCATCCCGGCCCAGTGTCACCACCTGCCAGGGGATGAACTTACCGCTTTGCCGCAGGGCGGTCTCCGCCGCACGCTGGATGCCGCTACAGCAGGGCACCTCCATGCGGACCACGGTGACCTCCCGGATGTCGTTGCGGCGGATGATCTCCGCCAGCTTTTCCGTGTAGTCTCCCTCATCCAGCTTGGGGCAGCCAATGACCGTGACGCGGCCGGCCATGAACCGCCGGTGGAAGTCCGAACGGGCATAGGCGGCGCAGTCCGCCGCGATCAGCAGTCTGGCGCCGCTGAAAAACGACGCCTCCACCGGAACCAGCTTCAGCTGCACAGGCCACTGGGCCAGATACGAAACGGGTCCGGCCTCAGCTGCCGTCGGCGCGGTCTCCGCGGGCCGCAGGGCCTGGACCGCGCTGCCGGCGCAGGCAGACCGGGTCACCGGGGCGGTGCCCCGGAGGGCGGCGGCCTTTTTGGCCAGGACAGCGGCCTCGTCATAGGGAGCGGCCTCCCGCTCCACAAAGGTGATGGCGCCGGTGGGACAGGCGGGCAGGCAGTTGCCCAGGCCGTCGCAGTAGTCGTCCCGCAGTAAGACGGCTTTGCCGTCCCACATGGCGATGGCGCCTTCGTGACAGGCCGCGGCACAGGCGCCGCAGCCGTTGCATTTTTCAGAATCGATCTCAATGATCTGACGTACCATAGTGTATCTCCTTTTTCACATTTCAAACGTGGGACTTGCGTTGACAGGTGAATTATCTTACAATACCTCTGAAAAGTCTGTTGCTTTTTCAACAAAAACCGACGCGGTGAAAAATTTTCGCCGCCCGCAGGGGAGGAAACCGCCATGCTGCTGCGCGTACCGGATTATTTTGAACAGTTCCGCTGCCTCGCGGGGGATTGCCCCCATACCTGCTGCGCCAAGTGGGAGGTGGTCATTGATGAAGATACCGCCCGCCGCTACGCCGCGGAGCCCGGTCCCTTCGGGGAAAGGCTGCGCTCCGTATTGCAGCGTGACCAGGAGGGGGATCTCTGCTTTCCACTGGACGGCTGCAGGTGTCCCTTTCTGGACGGGGAGAACCTTTGTGAGATCCATAGGCGGCTGGGAGAGGCGGCTACCAGCGTCACCTGCCGGGAGCACCCCCGGTTCACGGAGGAGTACGGCCCGTTCCGGGAGATCACCCTGTCCGCCAGCTGCCCTGCGGCCAACGCTCTGCTGCTGGGGAGCCGGGAATCGCTGACCTTCCGGGAGACGGAGTCAGGCGGTGTGGAGGAGCCGGGAGACCCGTGGCTTTCCTGGCTGCTGCCTCTGCGGCAGCGGATGCTGGAGGTAACGGGGGACCGCAGCCGTCCCCTGCGGCGCCGGCTGGCAGAGGTGCTGGCCCTGGCGCTGGAGGTGCAGCTGTGCCTGGACCGGGAGCGGGAAGAGGACCTGGCGGAGCTCATTGCCGGCTGGCAGCCCAAGTGGACGGAGCGGGCCACCGGCGGACCGGGCCTGTTTCCGGAGGCACTGGCATACCTGGCGGAGCTGGAGACGCTGGAGCCGGAGTGGACCGCACTTTTGAAGCAGGCGGAGCAAGCGGCCCCGGCACCGGGGGAGGAGGCCCTGCTGGAGCGGATCACGGCGTACTTCTTGTTCCGCTATCCGCTGAAGGCGGTCAACGACGGTGACGTGCTGGGGCGGGTGCAGTTCTGCGTGCTGGCGGTGCTGACGGTGGAGCGTCTGGCGGCGGTGTGCGGACTTGGCGAGGCGCTGCGGCGCTTCAGCTGTGAGATCGAGCACAGCCAGGAAAATTTGGACCGGCTGCTGGAGGGCTTTTGGCAGAGCGAAACGTTTGCGCTGGAACGGTTTTGGAACGAGCTGTCCGCAATATGAGGACAATTGTGCATAGCGACAAAGCGAAAACGATTCATCTTGTGCAAATTGTAAAAATAGCATAAAGATAGTTGACAAATTTGAGAGACTATTGTATATTATAGACACAGGAAAGGAGTGAGTCCCATGGGCTAGCAAGCTCGGAGATTCCAGAAATCTTGAACCGTCCGAATCTAAAATTATAAAAAACAGCGAAACTTCGGAAGTCCCAAAGACGAAACATTCCTCACTATGATGAGCCACACGAGCATGTTTTGGCAGTGACCAGAGCAGTTGACTGCGTGTACTTGATGTTTTAAGGATTGGCGAGACCCTAAGTTCCCCGTTTTCATTTCCCCCGCACCGGACGGAATCTAAGAAAGTAAGAGGTAGCGGCCATTGGACAATCCAATCAATGCGTAAGCCCCCCATTCACCGCTGGAGTGGATGGGGGGAAATGTTATGTATGGGGGAAAATCCCGGCAGGATTGTCCGCATGAATAAGCTCCCACCGGGACCCAGCGAAGCGGTCACGGCGGGAAAAGGAGGAGCAAGGGAGCGGGCGCAGGTTTCCCCGAATGAGGAACAGGAGCAAAGCGGACTTTGCGACGACGTGGATGGGGGGAAATGTTATGTATGGGGGAAAATCCCGGCAGGATTGTCCGCATGGCGGAGCCATGCCGCCGCAAAGCGGCGTACAAGTATTTTTGCGGAGCTAAAATCTTGAAATGGGCGGGCTTTGCCTGCCCATTTGGGTTTTATACGGAAAGGCTTAAAAGAAATGCAGCTGCCCGGGCAAGGCCCGGGCAGCTGCATCACTGTAAAACAACGATCCTGTGGAGTGGATCACTTGTTATCGACGGAGCACATATAGGCGATCAGCTCCACCATCTTGTTGGAGTAGCCGCACTCGTTGTCGTACCAGGACACGACCTTCACGAAGGTGTCGGTCAGCGCAATGCCGGCCTCGGCGTCAAAGATGGAGGTGCGGGGATCACCCAGGAAGTCGGAGGACACCACGGGCTCATCGGTGTAGCCCAGAACGCCCTTCAGCTCACCCTCGGAGGCGGCCTTCATGGCCTTGCAGATCTCCTCGTAGGAGGCGGGCTTCGCCAGCTTGGCGGTCAAGTCCACCACGGACACGTCCAGAGTGGGAACACGCATGGACATGCCGGTCAGCTTGCCGTTCAGCTCGGGGATGACCTTGCCCACGGCCTTGGCGGCGCCGGTGGAGGAGGGGATGATGTTGCCGGTGGCAGCACGGCCACCGCGCCAATCCTTCAAGGAAGCGCCGTCCAGCAGCTTCTGGGTGGGAGTGACGGAGTGAACAGTGGTCATCAGACCCTCGACGATGCCGAAGTTGTCGTTCAAGACCTTGGCGATGGGAGCCAGGCAGTTGGTGGTGCAGGAGGCGTTGGACACGAACTTCATGTCAGAGGTGTACTTGCTGTTGTTGACGCCCATGACGAACATCGGAGTGTCGTCCTTGGAGGGGGCGCCCATGACCACGTGCTTGGCACCGGCGTCGATGTGGCCCTGGCACAGGTCTTTGGTCAGGTGCTTGCCGGTGCACTCGCAGATATACTCAGCGCCGACGGAGGCCCAGGGAATGTCCTTGACGTCCATGGCGGTGAAGACGGGGTACTTCTTGCCGTTGACCACCAGGGCGCCGTCCTCAGCGGAGACCTCGCCGGGGAACTTGCCGTGGGTGCTGTCATACTTCAGCATATAGGCCATATACTCGGGGTTCATGAAGGGGTCATTCAGACCGACGACTTCCACATCATCGTGGGTCAAGGCAGCGCGGAAAACGAGGCGGCCGATACGGCCGAAACCATTGATACCGATTTTGGCTTTCATAGTCAAAAAAACTCCTTTCAAAATAGACGGAACAGAGAACTGCCGTCAAAACGTTTGCGCAAACGTTTTGCTTAATCGATTTACACGAGTATACTATCACACGGGAAACTTTTTGGCAACTGTCATTTCGAATAACAATCCGGGTTTTGAATTGTAATTTTTGATAAGAAAAACGTATTTTTGGACAAAGATGCGGGGAAATATGGGGAAAAGTGCTTGACGAATCAAACAGAGGGCCTTATACTGAAAGAAAAAATAGATTACGTAATGTGAAAACCGATTACGCAAGAGGAAAAGCCTATGAAAGTGACGATCAGTGATGTGGCCAAGCTGGCGGGCGTTTCCACCGCCACGGTGTCCCACACCATCAACAATACCCGTTATGTTTCCAGCGAGACCAAGGAAAAGGTGTACCAGGCCATCTCGGAGCTGGGCTATACGCCGGACGCCTCCGCCCGCAGCTTCCGCACCGGCAAGAAAAAGACCGTGGGCTTTATCGTACCTGATATTGCCAACAAGTTCTTCGCCACCATGATCGAGTCCGTGGAGACCTGCCTGGCGGCCCACGGCTACCATCTGATCATTGCCAACACCAAGGAGGATATGGACCGGGAGGAGAACAATATCCGCCTTCTGTCCGCCGGTCTGGTGGACGGGCTGCTCATTGCCAGCACCATGGATGATTTCCAGCGGTTCGATTCCCTCATCCCCGCCGGCTTTCCGGTGGTGCTGGTGGACCGGACCTTCGATGTGAAGAAATACTCCTCCATCTGTGTATCCAACTTCCGCCCCATTTACCGCAGCGTCTGCCGCCTGGCCGGGAAGGGCGCCCAGCGCATCGGCATCATCGGCGGCCTGCCCCGGCTGTCCACCACCCGGGAGCGGATCTCCGCCTACCAGCAGGCTATTGTGGACTGCGGCCTGCCGGAGGATGAGTCCCTCATCCGCTACGGCAACTCCATGGAGGACAGCGCCCACACCTGCCTGGACGAGCTGCTGCAGCAAAAGTGCGACGCCATCATCGTCTGCCAGGGCCTCATGGGCGGCGAGACCATTATCCACCTCCACAAGCGGGGCATCCGCCTGGGCCAGGACATCGACCTGGTGAGCTTTGTGGACTATGATTCCGGGATTTACCAGCTGTATGAGAACCAGATGGACTCCATCATCCAGCCGGTGGAGGAGCTGGGACTGGCCGCGGGAGAGCAGATCCTCAAGCGCATCGAGGACCCGGAGGCCCGGGTGTTCGAAAAGGTCCTTACCTCTACATACAAGCCATACAGCGCGGCGCCTGCCTGGGGCCGCGCTGACCGATGAGTGATAAACATACGGGACACGCCATCCGGCGTGTCCCGTGTTTTTGTAAAAGCGTTGTCAACGGATAAAGTTGGTCTTGACAGGTGGGTCCAGCACCGGCAGGGGGACTGTTTTTCCGGCGGCCTCCAGGACCCGCAGCAGCCAGGCCATGTTCCGGCCCAGCACCCGCATGTTCCGCATGCCCTCGCCGTCCCGGACCACTTCTTCCTTGTTCGTGCCGTGGACCATGTTCCAGTAGCAGGAGGGGACCTGGATCATGCCGCTGATGGCCAGATACTTGCTCAGCTGGTCATAGGTGGCGGTGGCGCCGCCCCGGCGGGCGGAGCAGACCACACAGGCGGGCTTGTAGCGGAAGCAGTCTCCCGCGAAGAACATCCGGTCCAGCAGGGAGATGAGGGCGCCGTTGGCGGAGGCATAGTACACCGGCGAGCCGATGACCAGACCGTCGGAGCGCTCCATTTTTTCCAGAACGCGGTTTACCAGGTCGTCGTCAAACACGCAGCGGCCGGGAGCCTCCTTGCACCGGCGGCAGGCGGTACAGCCCCGGATGGGCTGGCCCACCACGTGGAGGATCTCCGTCTCCACCCCTTCACATTCCAAGGTGGCGGCAACCTCCCGCAAAGCGGCGGCGGTGCAGCCGTCCATGTGGGGGCTGCCGTTGAGCAGAAGTACTTTCATATGAAACCTCCTTATGATGCGGCCTAAAGCCGCAAAAAAAAACACGAAAAAGGCGTTACGCCTGCCTGCGGGAAAGGCGGACGGCTGCCAGGGCCAGCAAAAGGCCCAGGGCGCCGACGGCGGTGCACAGCGCCAGCATGGCGTTGACGCCGCCCAGGTCGATGACATAGCCCGCGATGAGATTGCCGACCATGCCGCCCAGGCCGTTGGAGGCGATCATCATGATGGCCTGGCCCTGGACCCGGTCGGCGGGGGAGACGTTTTCGTTGGCGTAATAGACAGAGGCGGGGGTAAAGAGGCCGTAGCCCAGCATCTGGCTGGGCTGGACCAGCAGGACCCACAGCAGAGAAGGCGCCAGCAGAAACAGCAGAGGCCTAAGCGCCATAAAGGCCACGGACAGCACCATCATGCCCCGGCTGCCCAGCCGCCGCCACAGGTGGGGGAACAGCAGCGCCGCGGGCAGCTCCGAGGCGCCCATGAGAAACAGGGCCAGTCCCAGGTGGGAGGTGTCGCCGCCCCGGTCCGTGATGATGTTCACCGTGAAGCTGACAATGGGCATAATGGCGGTCATGACAAAAAATACCGCCGCCAGCATGAGGGAAAAAGACGGGTTGGACCGGAGGATCTGGCCGATAGAGTGAGGGCGGGTACGCTGGGTCTGAGGCGGCAGAACCTCTGTGGGGAAGGTGGGATACACGGCGATGATGGCCATGAGAAGCACCAGCAGAGCCATGTGGGTCAGCAGGACGGACTCCGTGCCGCAGGCGGCGGATTGGCGTCCCAACACCACACAGGCCACGGCGTAGGAAAAGGAACCAAGACCCCGGCCCAGACTGTAATTCACGTTCAGACCGGCGTTGATGAACTGCACAGCCAAGGAGTCCAGCAGGGGATAGATGTTCAGATCCAGCACGCCCAGAGCCAGGAAGATAAGGCCGGTGCCCCAGAAATCCAGGCGGGTGCAGTAAAACACCGCGTTCACCGCCAAACCCAGCCCCAGGCAGACGCAGAGGATGCGCTTGAGGGGAACGGTCTGGTGACGGTCCGCCCACCCACCCAGCAGCGGCTGGGCGATGATGCCGGCAAGGCAGCGGGTGGCGGCGAACACGCCGGCGTCTCCGCTGGAAAAGCCCCGGCCCAGCAGCAGGGCGGTCTGGTAGCCGGCAAAGGCGGCGAAGGCGGCCCAGTAGGTCAGCTGTACCAGGGTGTAGAGCACGTTGACGCGGCGCAGGGAGGGCATGGCGGTCATGACGCTCCCCCTGTCAAAAACCCCAGCAGCGGCTCAAAGTCCACGCCCTCCCGGAGAGGAAGGCCTTCGGCGGCAGTCCGTTCCGCGCAGGCGCGGATAAACTCCACCGCCTGTCCGGCTGCCTCCGCCAGAGAGCGGCCGTGGACCAGGGCGCCGGTGAGAACGCTGGCGAATACGTCGCCGGTGCCGTGGAACTCCCGGTCCACGCGGCGGGTCTGCACCGCTTCTGTGCGGCCGGAGGCGGCGTCAAAGCACATGGCGCCGGTGAGGTGGGGAGCGGTGGAGGCGCCGGTGAGCACCACGGAACGGCGGCCACCCAGGCTCAGCCGCTCCACGATCTCCCGGCAGCCGTCCTCCCCGGCGGGGAGGGCGTCATAGGGGATGCCCAGCAGCAGGGCGGCCTCCGTCAAGTTGGGGGTGATGACATCCGCCTGCTCCGCAAGGCGGGCCATGCCGGCGCACATGGCGGGCGTGTAGGTCTGATAGACATCACCGTGGTCGCCCATGACCGGGTCCACCACCACGACGCTGTCCGGCGTGCGGAAATCCCGGATAAAATCTTCCACGATGCCGATCTGCCGTTCGCTGCCCAGAAAGCCGCTGTAAACGGCCTGGAAGCGGAGCCCCAGGGATTTCCAGTGGGCGGCAACTTTGGGCATTTCGTCTGTCATATCCAGAAAGGTAAAGTTCTCAAATCCGCCGGTGTGGGTGGAGAGGAACGCGGTGGGCAGGGGGCAGCACTGGACGCCCATGGCGGAGAGAACGGGAATGGCCACTGTCAGCGAGCAGCGGCCGAAGCCGGACATGTCATGGATCGCGGCGACGCAAGGAGTTGACATAAAACAAAGGACCTCTCTTTATCATTCTTTGTTCATTGTAGCGCAGAATTTCCTATTGTTCAAGGGTGCAGAATGTGGTATACTACATTTGTCTTTGGGCCTTTTGAAAACGCAATACGCGCCTGTGAGGGAATCGGCAGACATGCGAGATTTGGGTGCTGTCACTACAGGGAAGGTTTTCTGTTTCGTCACTGGCCGCATTCAGCCTATGGTAAAAGCAGGCTTGTCCTGTTTTTATAAGCGCGGATCAAGCGTTGCGCTCCGCCTCGGTTCCTCGCCGTGTAAAAACAGAGGATAACAAAATAGCGGCAGGCAGCCCTGCCGCTCATATTTGCGGGCATGATGGAATTGGTAGACATGCGAGATTTAGGTTCTCGTGCAGTGATGCGTTGGGGTTCGAGTCCCCATGCCCGCACCACGTCGGAGCAAGCTGCATATCGCTTGCTCCGACTTTTTACAAAAGTCAGAGCGCGCTCATTTCGCTGCTCCTCCTCTCCAAATCGAACCCGCTGCGCTGGGCTTCGATTTGGTTTTGGGTGCAGACCTAAAAGCTGTGCCTCGAAAGTGTTCGCGCTTTCCACGTCGCGGACTTCGTATCGTTCGCGACGACTTTTTATTTTAAAAAGTCATCGCTCATTCACTCCGTCGATCCTCCTTTCCAACCGCGATTCGCTTCGCTGGGTTCGCGGTTGGGTGCGGGACGGGAAGTCAATGCCTCAAAAACGTTCTCGCTTATGCAGCAAAAACCTCCGGCTAGCCGGAGGTTTTTGCTGCATAGAAAACCGTATAAAGACTCAGAACGCGGGCAGGACAGCCTCGTCCGCCGCATAAGCCCAGTCTCCCTGCGGAGCTGGAGAATGGAAGCGGGGACAACGGGGCACAGAAGCCGTATCTGCCTTACCTGTGCCGCTGACCGATGCCAAGCCCCGCTTGACCTGCGTGATATCGCGGCAGCCTGTGGCATCGGCAAAGCAAGACACGTCCTCCGTGTTCCGAAAGAAGTGCCAGCTCGGCTGAAACCGATGCGGCCGTTTACCTTTTCAGCTCCGGCAAACTGGCGGCGGCCATGGACTGGCCCACCCGGCGGAACTTCTCGTCGGGCAGCGTCAGCTTGAAGCCGGCGGCAGCCTCGGGATACTCGTCGTTCAGTACTTGCTGGCACTTTTCCAGCAGAAGGTCGCCGCCCTTGCCGCTCATGACGCGGCCCAGCAGCAGCACATAGCGGAAGCCGTATTTCTCGTAATAGTACGCCAGGGTGTGGCCCAGGTAGCAGCCAATGGACTCGTAGACCTTGGCAGCCCGCGGATCATCCGCCTCCATCAGCTTTTGGGTGACCTTCAGCTTCTCGGCGGGGGACAGGCTTTCGTCCAGTTCAATACCGGCCCGGGGCGCCAGCTTGTTCACGCCGTCCTGGCAGAAGTACTTCACGCCGCAGCCGATGTCGCCGGACCACTCGTCCTGCATGGCGTCGGGGCTGGCGTCCACGGGGACGAATGCCAGCTCGTTGAGCCAGCCGGTGATCTGCCCGTTTTCGTCCACATAGCCCACGGCTTCGCTGGTGCCCATGGCGATGCCCAGCACGTTGTTGTCGTTCAGGCTCATGGTGCCGGCCAGAGCGGACACATCGCCGTCGTTGGCGACGGCGTAGGGCACGTCGCCGAAGGTGTCGGTGATGGCGCGGATATAAATGTCCTTCACCTTCTCCTCATACAGGTCCTTGGGGACCTTTAGAAAGAGGGAGGCCTTCATGGTGCGGTTGTTGATGTAGATTCCGGCGGAGGAGACGCCCACGGCATCCACCCGGGGCATATGGGCCGCGGCGGACTTCAGCGCGGAAACGATGCCCTCGTAATGGTAGGTGGGGTCCGGATTGACCTTGGGCAGCCACACGACCTCCTCGGAAAAAACCGTTTCGCCGTCGATGACAGCGGAGACCTTGCGGTCGGAGCCGCCGGCGTCAAAGCCGATGCGGCAGCCCTCCAGATGGCCGCCCATAGGAACGGGCTTATCCAGCGTTTCGGGGATGTCTCCGGTCAAGACCACCTCAAAGGGCTTTTCAAAGACATCGGCCATGAACTCCCAGTCAAAGGCCCGTGCTCCGCCCTCACAGTACACGCCGCGGAGATAGTCGTAGATGTCCTTGTCGTTCACATACACCTTGTAGCCGCCCTTCATCCACAGTTCAGTCTTCACCAGGCGGTCGATATAATAGCGGTCGGCGGCGGCCATTTCCGGCGTGCCGTGGATAAAGGTGTGGGTGGTGGCGATCTGGCCGCCGGCTCGCTCCACCGCGATGGAGACGGGCTTGGCGGCATCCTTCAAGAAAGCGCGGTTGAACTTCAGAATGGGGATAAATGCGGGGTCCAGCTCGGGTACATTCTTGCTGTCGATCTCAATTCCATACAGGTTCATACATCAGCACTCCTTACAGATAAACGCAACTCTGTCAAAAGATTTCAGAGGTTTTTCGTGTTCATCAAATCACCTCTGAAGCCGGGGCGGGCAACAGAGGTGTTTGATTTTTACCGTGCGCGGTAAATGCTGTTATTTTTCGTAGCCGTTAGGGTTCTGGCTCTGCCAGCGGAAGCTGTCCCGGCACATGTCCACCAGTGTACGCTCCGCCTTCCAGCCCAGCACCTCCGCACTCTTTTTCGGGTCCGCGTAGCAGGTGGGGAGGTCACCGGGGCGGCGGGGGGTGATCTCGTAGGGGATCTTGACGCCGTTGGCCTCCTCAAAGGCGTGGACCATGTCCAGCACGCTGTATCCGGTGCCGGTACCCAGGTTGAACACCTCCGAGCCGGTATGGCTCATCAGATAGTCGATAGCCGCCACATGGCCCCGGGCCAGATCCACCACATGGATATAGTCCCGCACGCCGGTGCCGTCGGGCGTGGGATAGTCGTCGCCGAACACGGAGAGATGGTCCCTGCGGCCCACGGCCACCTGGGAGATAAAGGGCATCAGATTGTTGGGGATGCCCTTGGGGTCCTCGCCGATGGTGCCGCTTTCATGGGCGCCCACCGGATTAAAGTAGCGCAGCAGCACCACGCTCCACGACCGGTCGGCCTTCGCCAGGTCGCGGAGGATCTGCTCGCCGAAATACTTGGTCCAGCCATAGGGGTTCGTGCAGTTGCCGGTTTTGGAGTCCTCCGTTAAAGGCATTTCGTTGTCTCCGGAGTAAACGGTGGCGGAGGAGGAGAAGATCAAGCGCTTGACACCGTACTTCTCCATGACCCGGCAAAGGGTGATGGTGGAGTTTAGGTTATTGTCATAATAGAGCATGGGCTTTGCCACGCTCTCACCCACTGCTTTTAGCCCGGCAAAGTGGATGGCGCAGTCGATGGGATGCTCCTCGAAGACCCGGGAGAGCTTCTCCTCGTCCCGAACGTCCAGGTCATAGAACACAGGCGTCTTGCCCGTGATGGCCTGGACGCGCTTCATGGACTCGGAACTGGAGTTGACCAGGTTGTCCACGATGACGACATCCAGCCCCCGGTTCAGCAGCTCCACACAGGTGTGGCTGCCGATATAGCCCATACCGCCTGTTACCAAAATCGTCATCTTGCGGCTTCCTCCTTTACGATCTGCACCAGCTGCTCCCACTTGGCCTCCATCTCAGAAACCAGCTTGAACTGCGTACGGCAGCGGATCAAGTTGTGGGCTTCCCGGTGCACGGCAAAATAGTGGTCGCCGTCCAGGTAATCCGTCAGGAAGCGGACGCCGCACTCCAAGGTCATGGTCTTGGCGCCCATGGGCAGCATTTCGATCTCCTTATCCGTCAAGCCGGGGCAGGCCTCCAAAAAGCCCCGGGTGTAAATGCGGAACAGCTCCAGGTCGATGGTCATTTTCCCCAGGTCCGTCTCATCCTCCGCGGCGGTAGCCGCGCCGAAACGGATGGAGTCACCGAAGTCATAGACGCTCAGACCCGGCATGACCGTGTCCAGGTCAATGACGCACAGCGCCTTCCGGGTCTTTTCGTCCAGCATGACGTTGTTCAGCTTGGTGTCGTTGTGGGTCACCCGCAGGGGCAGCTCGCCAGTTTCCCGCATCCGCTGGAGGGTGCCGGCCTCCTGCTCCCGGGCCAGCGCGAACGCGATCTCCGGCTGGGCGTCCTTGGCCCGGCCGCAGGGGTCCTTGTCCAGCGTCTCATGGAAGATGCGGTAGCGGTCAATGGTGTTGTGGAAGTTGGGGATAGGCTCGCTGAGGGTCTCCGCCGGGAACTGGGAGAGAAGCTGCTGGAAGGAGCCGAAGGCCACGGCGCTCTCATAGAAGTCCTCCGGCGTCTCCGCCGCCTGGAGGCAGATGCTGTCCTCCACGAAATCGTAGACGCGGTAGCAGCCGGTCCCGTCCTGGTAATAGCTCTTTCCGTCCAGAGTAGGCACCAGCTTCATGGCGCCTCGGGGGTCGCTGGTGTGCTCCGCCGTGAACTTCGTCACGGCCTCGATGTTCTTCATCAAGGCGGGCACGTCAAAGGCGTCGCTGATGCGCTGGAGAATATAGCGGCGGCCGGAGGTGGTGACCAGCAGATACGTCTGATTGATGTGGCCGCAGCCATAGCGCTCCAGGGAGAAGGGCGCACCCTCCAGCGGGAAGTGATAGGCGGCGGAGGGCTGCATCCACAGCTCCTGGGGATAGATCTTCTGGTCCTTCATGGTCTGGATGGCGTTCTTCACGGACAGCAGGTCCTCGGAATAGGTCACGCCATACCACACATCCTCCGTGGGCAGAACGCGGATGGTGCCCAGGCCCTTCTGGATCTGGGCATTGGCCACGGAGGGCAGGAAGTACTCGCATTTCAAGGGGTTCTTAGGCAGGTTTTCCTCCAAAAAGGCGGGGAATCCGTCCACGAACTGCTCCAGCAGCTCCTGCTGGAAGCCCCAGAGGTTCATGGATACCACGGTGTCGCCGGGCAGGTCCACATAGTGCGCTCCGTCCTCGGTATAGGCGGCGTCGCCGCCCCGCTTTTCAATGTGGGTGCGCTCGGTCACGGTTTTCAAAAAGCCGTCTTCCACCGTGCACACGCCGCGGGAAACGTAGCCGTTTTCCGTGACCGTATTGCGCACCAGGTAGCCCACCATGGCGTGCTCGTTGGGCCGGCGCTCCTCCTTGAGGAAGTCGTAGATGGTCTTGATGGCGGTGGTGCCGTAATAGTCGTCCGCGTTCAAAACAGCAAAGGGACCGTCGATGGCATCCTTCGCGCAGGCGATGGCATGGGCGGTGCCCCAGGGCTTTGTCCGGCCCTCCGGCACGGAAAAGCCCTCGGGGAGCTTGTCTACCTCCTGGAACACATACCGCACATCGAAGAATTCCTCCATGCGGCTGCCCACGGCCTTTTTGAAATCCGCTTCAATTTCATGCTTGATGATGAATACCACCTTGCGGAAGCCGGCCTTCCACGCGTCATACAGGGAATAGTCAATGATAATATGACCTTGATCGTCGACTGGGGTGATCTGCTTCAATCCGCCGAAACGGGAACCCATTCCGGCAGCCATAATGACCAATACAGGTTCTCTCATTGTATACTGCTCCTTTGTAGTATCAAATTTTGTTCCTCATCAGTCATTGCAGGGAGGCGTATAGCCATCCAGCCATTCGTTGTCGCTGATACTGATTTTTGCTTTTGCATCCGCAGAACGCATCATAATCACTTCACTTCTGAAAGATGGGCCTATTATCCCTTCACGCCGCCGGAAGCCAGGCCGCTGACCAGGTTCTTTTCAATGCACATAAAGAGGATGACCACGGGAATGATGGCGAACAGGGATGCGGCGAACAGGCACTGCCATTCGATCATATTGTAGCCGTTGAAGATGTTGATGCCGACGGTCAGCGGCTTGTATGTATCGGTGGCGATCAAGGTCAGCGCCACGGTATACTCGTTCCAGGCGTTGATGAAGATAAAGATCAACGTGGTGACGATGCCGGGGGCGGCCACGGGCAGCAGCACCCGGAACATGGCCTGGAGCTTGTTGCACCCGTCGATTTTGGCGGCCTGCTCCATTTCGGGCGAGATGCTCAAGAACGTGCCCCGCAGCAGCCAGATGGTAAAGGCCTGGTTGAATGCCGCGTTCAAGAAGATCAAGCCAATGATGCTGTCAGTCATATGCAGCACCATCATGACCTTGTAGATACCGATCAGCAGGACCACCGGGGCAAACATCTGGGAAACAATGATGAAGCCGAGGAAAGCAGTCTGCCCCTTGAAATCCATCCGGGCCAGCGCATAGGCCGCCGGAATGCCGCAGATCATGGCGATCAGCGTGGAGCCGCCGGCGATCAGGACGGAGTTGAGCATGTACCGCCCCATGGGGGCCTTTTTCCAGATGTCAATGAAGTTGGACCACAGGGCATGGACAGGCAGGATCGTGCCCTCCATGGAGAAGATCTCGGCACGGCTCTTCAAGGCGGTGCAGAGCATGGCGAAATAAGGGTAGAGCGTAATGACGCAGACATCCAGGACAACAAAATACAACAGCAGCCGCAGGATCGTCTTTTTCACCGATACCGGCTTCTTGCCAATGGCGTTGGGAGTACTCATATCACTTGTCCTCCTTTCGCAGCGTGCTGACCATATAGACGCTGGCGCAGACCAGCAGGATCAAAAAGCCGATGACGGAGACCGCGGCGGCCTCACCCTGCTTGCCGTTGTAGAAGGCCAGCTTATAGAGGTATGTCACCAGTGTGTCGGTGTGGTTGGCCGGATCGCCCTTGGTCATGGTCCAGATGATGGGGAAGGAGTTAAAGACATAGATGATGTTCAGCACAGTGGCCACCGTCAAGGATGGACGCACCAGCGGAATGGTGATATTGGACAGCTTCTGCCAAAAGTTGGCGCCGTCCACAGTGGCGGCTTCGTAATAGGAGCTGTCGATGCTCTGGAGGCCGGACAACACGGTAAAGGTGACAAAGGGAATGGTCACGAAGATACCGCAGGCGATCTCCCAGGCAAAGTAAGCGCCGGCGGTGGGCGTCCAGTTGACGGCATGATCGATGATCCCCAGACGGAGCAGCAGCGTATTCAGCGTGCCGTAGTCGGTGTTGATGATGAAGTTCCACGCGCTTGCCTGGATGACCAGGGTGGTGGCCCAGGGGAACACCACGATGGCGCGGGCGATTTTACGGCCATGGAATTTGTTGTTCAGGATCATCGCCAGGATAAAGCCCAAAAGCGTGGACAGGCCCACGACGGCCACTGTCCAGATGACGGTGTTCTTCAGCACCAGCCCAAAGGCCGCGCCTTTCAGAACCTTGGTAAAATTGGCAAGACCCGCGAAGCCCTTGATCAAGCCTGCCTTACTGACCTCGCTGACAGACATCTTAAACACATAGAAGATGGGCAGAATGATAAAAAGCGCCATTAGGATAATGCTGGGCAGAATCCAAATATAGGGTTCTACGGTTCTCCATTTCTTTTTCACGGATACACCCCCTTAAAAAATTGAACAGAGCGGTATGCTTTCCTGTCGCGCCGCAATCCATTTCAAAGTGCGGAAGCGGGCAGCACTTTGAAATAGACTGCGCGGCTCCCTGTTTCCGCCTGCCAGGCGGGAGGTCCTTTGCGGAAAAAAATGGGCCGGGCCATTACAGCCCGGCCCATGGTCGTGTCTTTGCTTAACTGATGGAAGGGAACGTACCCTTCGGCTTATCCGGCGATCTCAGATTGCAGCGCGTCCAGCAGCTCCTGAACGTTGCCGCCCAGCAGAGCCTGCTGCTCCACATTGATGACGCCCTGCTTCACATCGGCCCACTCAGCCTTGGCGGTGGGATAGAAGTTGCTGGAGCCAACGATGTCGACCCACGCGGCCATGCTCTCGTCAGCGGCAGCCAGGATCTCGCCGCCGGTGGAGGTAGCGGGCAGGAAGCCCTCCATCTCGACCCATGCGGAGTAGCGCTCGTCCTCATAAAAGTAATCGAAGAAGGTCTTGATGGCTTCCATCTCGGCGTCGGAATAGCCGTTGTCGAAGCACATGAAGCGGTCCATCACGCCGGCGGAGACGGAAGAGCCGGTGTTGGTGGGAATGGCGGCCACGCCGTAGTTGACCTCATAGCCGCCGTCGGCCACGTAAGTAGGCAGGCTGTTGGGGGCGATCATCATGGCGACCTGGCCGGCGCCGAACATATCCTGCAGGGCATAGCGGGTGTCGTTGGCGGGGTCGGTGTTGGTATAGCCGGCGTTCACCAGGCCGATGGCGTACTCGATCGCCTCAACGTTTTCGGCGCTGTTCAAAGCCCACTCGCCGTTGGCGTCCACGAAGCCGCCGCCGTTGTTCCAGGTGTAGTACGCGAAGGCTGCCTGTCCCTCGTCGGTGGTCATATCAATGCCCCAGGGATAGATGCTGGAATCATAGGCCTTGATGGCCTCGCAGGCCGCAGTCAGCTCCTCCCAGGTGGTGGGAACTTCCACGCCGGCAGCCTCCAGAATGTCAGCGTTGTAGTACATGGCGCGGGCGGAAGCCAGGTCGGGAATGGCCCAGATGGTGCCGTCCACATTGGACTGCTCCAGGAAGGCGGGATACATCTTGGCATAGGTCTCCTCGGAGACAAAGTCCTTGGCGGGCAGGAGCAGGCCGTCAGCCTGGTAGTCGGCGAAAACGTCGATGTTCAGGATGTCGGGCGCCTGGCCGTTGGCGATGCGGGTGTTGACCTTGGTATAGATGTCGTTCCAGGAGACGACCTCCACAGTCAAGTCGATGTTGGGATACGCAGACTTGAATTCCTTGACAAAGTTATCCCACCAGGCGTTGGTGTTTTGACCGTACTGGGCAGCGATCACATTCAGTTCCACGGTCTCGCTCCCGGCGGAACTGCTGTCGGAGCTGGCGGGAGTGGCGGGGGTGCTGGAACCGCCGCAGGCAGCCAGACTGCACGCCATGACCAGCGCCAGCAGCAACGCGACAAATTTCTTCATTTCAAACATCCTCCTCAATTAAATCGGTTCTGCAAGTCTATTTTGCAAGATCCTTGTGCTCAAATTATAGTCCTCTTTGGTGGTTTTCGTCAATAGGGAAAGCTTAATCCTTAAATTTTTGTGCAAGATGCTCTCGGACGCCAGACTTTCTTGCGCCTTTCTGCAACTGCGCGATTTCCAGTTTTTCAGAGCTTCCGCACGTTTTCTCCCTCCGTTCCCCTTTTGATTTTGCAAGTCGACACAGGGGAACTTGCAAAATTGGCGAATTTCTCTTCTTTTGTGACGTTGTCCGCGTTTCCGGGAAAAGCCGCTGATGTGCGGTATCGTTCGACGTTTATTTACTTTTAGGGGAGATTTCCACAAATTTTCTTAACGGATTCCACAATTTGGCGGAACCTTTTTTGAAGCCACCACTCAAAATTGTGCAAGTATGGTATAAAAAGGAAGCGCTTTTCATTTTTCCGTTTCCGCCGCCGGCCGGCAGGGGACCTTATGCGCTTTCTTCCGGCAGGCGGTCTCTTCGTCCCAGGGTCAGAAACAGGATCAGCGTTCCTGCCGCCGCCATGGCAACGCCCGCCGCCAGCATCGCCGTGACGCCCAAGGCGCCGATCAGCTGGCCGCCGGTCAGATTGCCCAGGGCGCAGCCCAGCGCGTAAGAAGCGGTGGCCATGGACTGTCCCTTGACCATATCCTCCGGTGAAACCCGCTCCCGGGCGTAATACACCTGCACCGGCGAAAGGAGCGCGTAAGTGACCAGCTGGAGCGCCTCAATGCAATAGATGGCGGGAATACTGTCCGCGGCCAGAAACAGCACTGCTTTCAGCGTGAACATCACGCCGGAGATCTTCAAAAGCGTGCCGCTGGAAAACCGGCCGTGGATGCGGCTGAAGCAGAACAGCACCGGCGCCTCCGCCAGCGTCGCCACAAAAAGGGCAACGCCCACACTGCCGCTGCCGCCGCCCAGCCGCCGCACGATCTCGGTCAGATAATTCTCCGTCATTGCGTGGAACATGGCCAGGAACAGCACGCCCAGCAAGGAGAGATTGTACCATTTGTACCGCAGAAAAAAGACACCGAGAGAACAGCCGCTCCTTCGTTTCTGCCTGCCGCCCGCCGCCGGAGGAGTACCGTCCGCCTTGGGATAGCCCAGTGTGACCAGAATGAACAGCACCAAAAGCACCAGCTCTATACGCGGCATCCAGTCCGCGCCGGCCCATTCCATGATGTGCCCCACTGCCAAGGCGGCGGCTGAAAACGCCAGAGAGCCGATGCCGCGCCCGATGCCGTAGTTGATGGTGTAATTGCGCAGACTGTAATAGACGCTGAGGGAATTCAAAAGAGGGACCATCACGTCAAAGGACAGGACCCCCAGCAGATAGAGCGCCGCAAAAACCGGCAGCGGCGGAGACAGCAGCTGCATGGCCGCGAAGCTGCAGAAGCTCAGCGCCGCCAGCGCCGTCAAAAGTCCCGGCAAAACCGGCCGTCTGGCCCGGTCGGCATAGCTGGCCAGCACCGGCTGCAGCAGGCAGGAGCCGAAGTTGGCGCAGGCCAGAACAACACCCACCTGGGCCGGCCGGAAGCCCTTGTCCAGAAGATACGCCGCCGCGAAGCTGATGGGGCCCGCGTAAAGCGCCCAATAGAGCATCTGCTGCAAGCTGAAGCGCGGCGTTAAATTTTTGGTTCCAGTCACTGTATTCCACCCCGTAAGGAAAGATTCTCGCTTCCCGGTATACTTGTTTTTTGCTGTTTGCAAAGTATTTTGCGCATTGCCTGATTCGTTCGCAAAAACGACGCGCTTTGACAGCCTTTCCCGGAATAGCGGTTTTGATCGGCTGCACCACGAAAAAAACGGGAAATATGACCCGGACCGCGCAAAAAGCAGCTTGCGGGGCAAGCTGCTTTTGTCTGGTGAAATTTTCGCCGCGGTTCAAGGCTGCCCCACCACGTTGGGCAGGAAATAGCGGATCTGCTTTTTCCACCAGGGCCAGTCGTGGTTCACGTCCAAACCCCAGTAATCCACCCAGGCGCGGATGCCCTTGCGGCGGAGCACCTCGTCCAGGCGGCGGGTGCCGGCCAGCAGCAGGTCCTCCCAGGCGCCCTGGCCTACGCAGATCATGATCTTGCGCTGGTTATACAGCTGGATGTACGGATGGTCCTCCGGCATGCCGGAGAGGCTGGCGCAGGGGTCGTTGACGTAGACCACCTCGTCCATGTAGCCATTGTACATGTCGTGGGTGTCGTAGACGCCGGACAGGGCGATGACGCTGTCGAACACGTCCGGGCGGCGGAAGAAAAAGTTGCCGGCGTGATAGGCACCCATGGAAAAGCCGGTGACCAGCAGGTCCTGTCCGGTGCCGTTGATCTGGCGGATGCGGGGCAGCAGCTCCTCCATGATGTAGTTGTACCAGGCCTCGTGGCGGCGGACCCTGGTGTACGGGTCGCCGTCCACCAAAGAAACGGTCTCGGCGTCGATGGTGTCCACGGTGAACAGCTGGAGCTTGCCGCCCTCCAGATAGTCTTCCAGCGTGTCCAGCATGCCGAAGCCCTCCCAGTCATAGAAGCGGCCGTTCTGGCAGGGAAAGACCAAAACCGGCTTTCCGCCGTGGCCGTAGACCTTAAATTCCATATCCCGGCCCAGGCGGGGACTGTATTCCTTGTGATATTCCGTGTGCATGGGCAGTTCCTCCTTTGCTGACAGTATCCTACCATAAAAAGGACGTGGCGGCAAGATAAAGCGGCTCTTGGAAATTCCTCTTGCAATCGCGGCGGCAAGAGCCTATAATTCAATACTATAAAGTGATAAACAGGGAGGGCTCACTTTGAACTTTGTCTTTATTTCTCCGAACTTTCCGGAGGCGTACCGCTGGTTCTGCATCCGGCTGAAGGAAAACGGCGTCAACGTGCTGGGCGTGGGCGACTGTCCCTATGAGGGACTGCACCCGGATCTGAAGCGGGCGCTGACAGAGTATTACCGGGTGGACAGCCTGGAAAATTATGACCAGGTGCTGCGGGCTGTGGGGTACTTCACCGGCCAGTACGGCAAGATCGACTGGGTGGAGAGCAACAACGAATACTGGCTGGAGCTGGACGCCCGGCTGCGGACGGACTTCAACATCACCACCGGCTTGAAGTCCCACGAGATCGAAAAGTACAAGAGCAAGTTCGCCATGAAGGAGTATTACCGCAAGGCGGGCATCCCCTGCGCCCGGTGCTGCCCCGTCACCACCCTGGACGACGCTCTGGCCTTCACCCATGAGGTGGGCTATCCCGTCATCGTGAAGCCGGACAACGGCGTGGGCGCCATCGCCACCTGGAAGCTGCAAAGCGACGAGGACACCGTGGCCTTTTTCAATGATCTGCCGCCGGTGCCCTACCTCATGGAGGAATACGTCACCGGCGTGGTCACCACCTACGACGGCGTGTGCGACTCCCGCGGGGAGGTGCTCTTCGCCGCCAGCCACATCACCCGCAACTCCATCATGGACATGGTGAATGAGGGCGTGCCCACGTATTACTACGTGGACAAGGAGGTCCCCGCCGACGTGGAGGCGGCGGGCAAGGCCACGCTGAAGGCCTTCGGCGCCGCCAGCCGCTTTTTCCACCTGGAGTTCTTCCGGCTGACGGAGGGCAAGGAGGGCCTCGGCAAGCGGGGGGACATCGTGGCCCTGGAGGTCAACATGCGCCCCGCCGGCGGCTTTACGCCGGATATGCTGAATTTCAGCCAGAGCGCCGACGTGTACCAGATCTGGGCGGACATGGTGGCCTTTGATGAGCTGCGCCACACCTATGACGGCCCACACACCTACTGCATCTACGCCGGCCGCCGGGACGAGAACCACTACCGGCTGAGCCTGCCCCAGCTCCAGGAGCGCTGCGGCAGCCACGCAAAGCTCTTCACCCGCATGCCGGACGCCCTGGCGGGCACCATGGGAAACCAGGTGGCCATCGCCTGCTTCGACACTCTGGAGGAGGTGGACGACTTCGTCCGCACCGCCTTCGCCCTGGCGGAGGATTGACTGGAATGAAAAACGCCCCGGCGCCGCGTTTCGCGGTGCCGGGGCATTTGCTGTTACGCGAACAGGGCGTTGAAGGCGGCCACCACGTCATCGGCGCCCTCCAGGGCCACCATCATGACGTAATTTCCGTTGGAGACAATGCGGGAGTTGTTCTTCCAGCCCTCGATGCTGGCGGGATACCAGGCGGCGCCGGGATTGGCGTCATCGCCCACCTGGTAGTTGATGCGGGCCTGGAAAATGTCCTTCACCGCCTGCACGTCGGCGGCGTTTTCCACCTCCACCAGGGCGATCTCGCCCACGGCCGCGGAGATCATGGCCATGTACACGCCGCACTGGCGGGTCTTGATGTCACCCAGGCCGGTGTAGAAGGCATCCAGAGTCTCTCCGTCCGCCTGCATCATGGCGGGCATGTTGGTGCTGTTTGCCGCCAGGGATTCATAAAAGGCGGTGAGGTCCACGCTGGCGGCAGGCTGCTCGGCGGGCTTTTCCGCGGTTTTTTCGGCAGGCTTTTCCACAGGCTTTTGGGCGGGCTTCTCCACGGGTTTTTCCACAGGCTTGGAAGCGGGCTTTTCGGCAGGCTGACTGACGCTCTCCCGGCCGTTTTCCGGCGTTTCAGCGGGAGCTTCCTCCGCTTCGGCGGGCTCCTCCTCAGCAGGCTCCTCCTCCGGAGGGGTTTCGGGTTCTTCCTCCGGATGGACGGGCTCCACGGTCTCCGTTTCCTCCGCCGTATCCGGGGCTTCCTTCTTTCCGCAGGCGGACAGGGTGGCCAGCAGGCTCAATGCCAGCAGCAGGGCAAGGATCTTTGTTTTCATGATACTCTCCTTATGTATGAAGTACGTTCATCCTAACAGACGCAGGATACACGAAAAAGTTCCCGATGAAAAGAGGAAACTGCAAAAAAATTTCTGCCTGCCGCCGCAGGCAGAAATTTTGGGTGGCTCAAGCGAAGGTGACCACGGTGCCGGTCTTGCCGTCCAGGGCCTCCAGGGCCTTGTCCAGACTGGTGATGATGGCCTTTTTGCCGGGGTTGGCCCGGACGAATTTCATGGCGGCCTCCACCTTGGGCAGCATGCTGCCGGCACCGAAGTGACCCTCCCGGACATAGCGGGCGGCCTCCGCCAGGCTCAAGTGGTCCAGGTCCTGCTGGCCCGGCTGGCCGAAGTGGATGGCCACCTTCTCCACCTCTGTCAAAATGAGCAGGGCGTCGGCCCCCACCTCCTCCGCCAGCAGCTCCGCGGCGAAGTCCTTGTCGATGACGGCGGCCACGCCCTCCAGGGTGCCGTCGGGATTCTCCACCACCGGCACGCCGCCTCCGCCGCAGGTGATGACGATGGCGTGGTCCCACAAAAGCCGCACGGCGCCAATCTCCACGATGCGGCGGGGCAGGGGAGAGGGGACCACCCGCCGCCAGCCCCGGCCAGCGTCCTCCTTCATGGTGTAGCCCTTTTCCCGCTCCAGCTGCCGGGCCTCAGCCTCCGTGTAAAAGGCGCCGATGGGCTTGGTGGGGGTCTGGAAGGCGGGGTCCCGGCGGTCCACCACCACCTGGGTGGTGAGGGACACCACCGGGTAATTGCGGTTTCGCTTGTTCAGGGCGTATTTCAGGGCCTGCTGGATGTGGTATCCGATATAGCCCTGGCTCATGGCGCCGCACACGTCAAAGGGCATGGGGGGCACCACGTCCTTGGCGGTCTCACTGGCCAGCACGATGCGGCCCACCTGGGGGCCGTTGCCGTGGACCACCGCCATCTCGTAGCCCCGCTGGCTGATCTGGGCGATGAATTCGCTGGTGCGCTTCACCACCTCCAGCTGGGCCTCGGCGGTGGGGGCGCTGTCTCTGGACTGCAGGGCGTTGCCGCCCAGGGCGATCACGATTCTCTCCGGCATATGCATGTTCCACTCCTTGCTTCAAGATCGGCTTTAGTGTCTGCGGACAAGGGCGCTTTATGCGGAGAAAATTTTCCGGACCTGTCCGGTCCGGCGGAGAAGCTTACATAATATAGGCAGAGATAAAACGCGGGGGAGGAGACTGCCATGATCGCTGCCGCCGAGACCCAGGTCTGGACCGTCTGGCTGGACCGGGACCAGAAGATCGCGTCCTTCCACGCCGTGAGGGCTATGACCAGTGCGACTTCCGGGACCATAGCCACTTCCTCCACTACATGGAGGACCTGCAAAACAGCGGTTACCTGTTTCAGTGAACACACATAAAAAAGAAGGACTTCCCGACGGAAGTCCTTCTTTTTTTATGGTCTCAGATCTTGATGAGCTGATAGCTCCGGGTGCCCAATCCCAGCTTCTCCGCGTGCTCCAGGCAGACCCGCCAGTCGGTGTCCGGATGGGCGGCGCAGAGCAGGTCGCCGCAATTGCAGTCATACCCCTCGTCATACAGCACGGAGCCGGGCATGGCAGGCTGGGCGATGACGGCATCGGCACAGGCCTGATCCAGGGCCACGGGGTCAAAGGAGGCGAACATGCCCACATTGGGGGCGATGGGGGCGTCATTTTCTCCGTGGCAGTCGCAGTTGGGGGAAATGTCCATGACCAGGGAGATGTGGAAGCAGGGACGGCCGTCCACCACGGCCTTGGTGTACTCGGCGATCTTTTTGTTGAGGATGGCGGGGGCCTCGTCGTCCCGGGAGGCGATGGCGTCCTTGGGGCAGATGGCCAGGCACCGGGCGCAGCCCACGCACTTGGCCGTATCGATGGTGGCCTTGCCGTCCTCACCGAACTGGGGGGCGCCGTGGGCGCAGATCTTGGCGCAGGCCCGGCAGCCGACGCACTTTTTCTGCTTGACAAAGGGCTTGCCGGAGTTGTGCATCTCCATTTTGCCGGCCCGGGAGCCGCAGCCCATGCCGATGTTTTTCAGCGTGCCGCCCATGCCGGCCTGCTCGTGGCCCTTGAAATGGGTCAAGGAGATGAACACGTCCGCGTCCATGACGGCCCGGCCGATCTTGGCCTCCTTCACATACTCGCCGCCCTCCACGGGAACGGATACCTCGTCGTTGCCCTTCAAGCCGTCGGCGATGAGGATGTGGCAGCCGGTGGAATAGGGGGTGAAGCCGTTGACGTAGGCGGATTCAATGTGGTCCAGGGCGTTTTTCCGCCCGCCCACATACAGGGTGTTGCAGTCCGTGAGGAAGGGCTTGCCGCCCTGGGCCTTCACCAGGTCCGCCACCACCTTGGCCCAGTTGGGCCGGAGGTAGGCCAGGTTGCCGGGCTCGCCGAAGTGCATTTTGATGGCCACATATTTGTCCTCCAGGTCCAGGTCGCCGAAGCCGGCGGTCATGATGAGGCGGGCCAGCTTCTGAGGCAGGTTCTCCCGCCAGCTGGGGCAGCGGAAATCCGCGAAATACACCTTTGCTTGTTCAGCCATGATGAAACTCCTTTTTCTTTGTAGTCAAAAGCGGCTGTCCGCCGCCATGGGGTCACTCGTCCAAATCCACGCTGATGTTGTCCGTGCCGTGGCGGTCAAATTCGGACAGGTACGCGTCGATGCGGTCCATCAGCTGGGTGTAGTTCTCCCGGGTCAGGGGCTCGCCGTCCATGTCCCGCAGGGCCAGCTCCTCCGCCAGAATCTCGTAGAACACCACGTCCTCGTAGTTTTCGATGGCCTCGTGGATGCCGCCGTCGGCAAAGGCCCGGGAGGGGATCAGCTCGCCCCGGTACAGTTCCACCAGCTTGCTCATTTTGTGGTCCAGACAGTGGGAGAAAACCAGGCTTTCCACCTGGTCGTATTCCTTGATGCGGTCATCTTCCCGGGTAGAGTTCATCACCCAGTTTCCTATGTACACCAGATCCAGCAGATAGCGGTACTGCTGCTCCGTCAATTCGATCTTCATTGGGCAGACACCTCCCAGTTGCTCAAAAATTTTTACAATGGTATGATTATAACAAAGCCGCAGACAAAATTCCATACAAAAAACAGGGTAAAAAGACTAAAATCTGTCTTGCGGCAAATATCGGTACATAGTATAATATATAACTCGGATGCTGACCGGGTGAAACGAAGCCCGGATTTCCATAAGGAGTTCGAAAAAGCTATGGATATGCGACCCATCGGTGTGTTCGATTCCGGCCTGGGGGGATTGACGGCGGTGCGTTCCCTGCGCCAGATCCTGCCGGAGGAGGACCTCATCTATTTCGGCGACACCGCCCGGGTGCCCTACGGCGGCCGGTCCAAGGAGACGCTGCTGAAATACGCCCGGCAGGATGTGCGCTTTCTGAGATCCTTTGACCTCAAGGCCATTCTCATCGCCTGCGGCACCGTGTCCACCACATCCCTGGACACCCTGCAAAGGGAAAATGACCTGCCCATTGTGGGCGTGGTGGAGCCCACCTGCCGCCGGGCCCTGCTGGTGACGAAAAACAAAAAAGTCGGCATGATCGCCACGCTGGCCTCCGTCCGCTCCGGCGCCTACGAGGCCACCCTCCGCCGCCTGGACCCGGAGGTGGAGGTGCAGTGCCTGCCCTGCCCGCTGTTTGTGCCCCTGGTGGAAAACGGCCGCTTCCGTCCGGGAGATGTGGTCATCGAGACCGTGGCCCGGGAGTATCTGGAGCCGCTGAAGGCCACCGGCATCGACACCCTCATCCTGGGCTGCACCCACTACCCGCTGCTGACGGACATCATCAGCGCCGTCATGGGACCGGAGGTGACGCTGGTGTCCGCGGGGGAGGAGTCGGCGTTTGAGTTGAAGCGGATGCTGAAGGCAAACGGCCTGCGGACGGACGAGAGCCGCCGGGGAGAGGCGGAGTTTTACGTCAGCGACCGCCCGGAGGATTTTGAGCGCATCGCGTCGGTATTTTTGCAGGAGGATTTGCGCCACACGGCACGGAGGATCGACATTGACCAGTATTGAACAGGAAAAGCTGCCGGTGATGCTGTCCATCCGGGGCGAGCAGTATTTTGACGGCATCGACCCCGACGCCACGGAGCTGATGACCGAGGGGACCATGACTCTGACGGAGAACGGCATGGTCCTTGCCTATGAGGAAACGGCCCTCACCGGCATGGAGGGCACCACCACCAGCTTTCAGATCCAGGGCCCCCAGGTCATTTTGACCCGGTCCGGCACCGTCAACTCCCAGATGGTGTTTGAAGAGGGCCGGCAGCACACATCCTTGTACGAGACTCCCTTCGGGGAGCTGTCCGTGGACATTCAGACCAGCGTTCTCAAGCACAACCTGACGGAGCGGGGCGGTCTTATGGAGATCAAGTACTCCATCGCCGTGGAGCACACGGTAACAGGCCGGAACTGCTTTAAGATCCGGGTGCGGCGGAAATACTGACTGACAACGAAAACAAATTCACAAAAGAGGTTTGAAGATATGATCAACATGATCCAGAACGCGAAAGACCAGGCGGCGTCCCTGGCCATGGCCGCCTATGAGGCGGCGGTGGCCGACGGCACGCTGCCCCGGGCGGAGGTCAAGACCGCCCCGGTGGAGATCCCCAAGGATACCGCCAACGGCGACTTCACCACCACCTTTGCCCTGGCCGCTTCCAAGGCGCTGCGGCAGCCTCCCCGGAACATTGCCCAGGCCCTGTTGGACCATATGCAGCTGGAGGGCACCTACTTTGCCTCCGCCGAAATCGCCGGCCCCGGCTTTTTGAACTTCCGCTTGAACCCCAGCTGGTACGCCGGGGTCATGGAGGCCGTGGAGTCCGAGGGCGCTGACTACGGCACCAACGACGGCCTGCGGGGAAAGAAGATCATGGTGGAATTTGTCTCCGCCAACCCCACCGGCCCCATGCACATGGGCAACGCCCGGGGCGGCGTCCTGGGCGATACCCTGGCCTCCGTGCTCACCGCCTGCGGCGCCGACGTGACGCGGGAGTTCTACGTCAACGACGCCGGCCACCAGATCGATAAGTTCGCCCACTCCATCGAGGCCCGCTACCTCCAGCTCATCCAGGGGGAGGAGAACGTGCCCTTCCCGGAGGACGGCTACCAGGGCGGCGACATCCGGGACCTGGCCCAGGCCTATTATGACGCCAATGGCGAAAAGCTTTTGAATGTCCCTGCCGGGGAGCGGCAGGCGGAGCTGGCCCAGTACGGCCTCAGCGTGAACCTGCCCAAGATGAAAACGGACCTCCAGCGGTACAAGATCAGCTACGACAACTGGTTCTATGAGTCCACCCTTCATGAAAGCGGCTACGTGGCCGAGACCGTGGCGCTTTTGACGGAGCGTGGCTGGACCTATGAAAAGGACGGCGCGCTGTGGCTGCGCACCGCCGACATCATGCGGGAGAACCTGCTCAAGGCCGGCAAGAAGGAAAAGGACATCGAGAAGCTGGATTTGAAGGACGACGTCCTGCGCCGGGCCAACGGCTTTTACACCTACTTCGCCGCGGACATCGCCTACCACCGCAACAAGTTCGCCGTCCGGGGCTTTGACAAGGTCATCAACGTCTGGGGCGCCGACCACCACGGCCACGTGGCCCGTCTGAAGGGTGCCCTGGACGCCCTGGGCCTGAACGGCAGCGAAAAGCTTGACATCGTCCTCATGCAGCTGGTGAAGCTGCTGCGGGACGGCGAGGTGGTCCGCATGAGCAAGCGCACCGGCAAGGCCATCAGCCTCTCCGACCTGCTGGACGAGGTGTCCGTGGACGCAGCCCGGTGGTACTTCAACGCCAAGCCCGACACCCAGATGGACTTTGACTTAGGCCTTGCCGTCCGGGAGGACAGCGAGAACCCCATCTACTACGTGGAGTATGCCCACGCCCGCATCTGCTCGCTGCTGCGGGCCATGGAGGCGGAGGGCGTTACCGTGGCGCCTCAGAGCCAGGTGGACATGTCCCTGCTCTCCGGCGAGACGGAGACCGCCCTCATCAAGCAGATCTCCCAGTTCTGCGAGGAGATCCGGCTGGCGGCCCGGGACTATGACCCCAGCCACATCAACCGCTACCTCCAGGAGCTGGCCGGCTGCTTCCATCGCTTCTACAACGCCTGCCGCATCAAGGGTGAGGAGCCCGCGGTCCAGGCGGCCCGGCTGAAGCTGGCGGACGACACCCGCGTGGTGCTGCGCAACGGCCTCAAGCTCATCGGCGTGGACGCCCCGGAAAAGATGTAAACCGACAGAGCCGCGCCGCGCAGGCGCGGCTCTGTTTTTCAAAACCATACGTTACAGGAGACCGATGGAAATGTTTGAAAACCGCTATACCATTACGGAGAAGATTTATGTGGACTGGACGGTGCACCCGGTGCTGCTGGGCAAGTCCCGCCGCCGCTTTCCCCTGCTGCTGACTGTGCTGCTGGCGGCCTGCGCCGTCATGCTGGTGATGGCCTTCGCGGACGGAAACGGCACGTATTCCCTGCTGTACGCCCTGCTGCTGGCAGGCGTGGCTTTCCGGCTGTTCGGCTATGACGCCATGCTGGCCCGGCGGCAGTTCCGCCGCCTTAGGGCCGGAAAGCCCGGGGAGTGGAAGCGGGTCCTCCGCTTCGACGGGGACGGCATCACCGTGGAGGACGACGGCCAGGTCCTGGCGGAAAAGGCCTGCGGCCAGGTCCGGGAGGTTCGGGACACGGGGGCCTGGCTGGCCCTCATCTTTGAGGGCGGCGTGGTGGTCCGGGCGGACAAGCAGGGCTTTTTCCGGGACGGAACCGCCTGCGGCCAGGAGGAGTTCCTGGCGTTTTTGCGGGAAAAATGCCCCAACGCCCAGTTCCCGGCGTGAGGGACCGCCCATGGAAACGGTAAAGCGCCGCCGGGCGGCGGTTAGGGCCGCCTTTCCCGCCACGGTGCCGGTGATGACGGGCTTTTTGACCTTGAGCATCGCCTACGGCATCCTCATGCGGACCAACGGCTACGGGCCCCTGTGGTCCACCCTCATGAGCGCCATCGGCTTCGGCGGCAGTATGCAGTATGTGGCCATCACCCTGCTGGTGACGGCCTTTGATCCCCTGCAGGCATTTTTGCTGGCCCTCATGGTCAACGCCCGCCACATATTTTACGGCCTTTCGCTGCTGAACAAGTACAAGGGCCTGGGCGGGGCCCGCTTTTTCATGGTCTTTGCCCTGTGCGACGAGACGTTTTCCCTGGTGTCCACCCTGGAGCCGCCGGAGGGCGTGGCGCGGAAGGATTTCTATTTCTGGATCACCCTGCTGGATTACCTGTACTGGGTGGGCGGCACGGCTTTGGGCGGCCTTTTGGGAAGGTTTATCACCTTTGATACCACCGGCCTGGATTTCGCGCTGACAGCGCTGTTTGTGGTTCTGTTTTTGGAGCAGTGGAAAAAGCCGGAGAACCGGCCCTCGGGCCTCATCGGCATTGGCTGCGCCGCGGTGAGCCTGGCGGTGTTCGGACCGGACAAGCTGGTCATCCCCGCTATGGTTTTGATTTTGGCGGTACTATTGGGAGGGAGGAAGCGTCTTTGTGCCTGACATCGTTTCAAACTGTCATCATGATCCTGGCGGTGGCGGCGGGCACGCAGTTGACCCGCTGGCTGCCTTTCTGGCTGTTCCCGGAGAAAAAAGACCCGCCGGCGGCGGTGCTGTACCTGGGCCGGGTGCTGCCGGCGGCCATGACGGGCCTTTTGGTGGTGTACTGTCTGAAGGGCGTTGCCTGGACGGCGGTGCCCCACGGCGCGCCGGAACTGCTGGCCATCGCGGCGGTGGCGGTGCTGCACCGCTGGAGGGGAAACGTGCTTCTTTCCATTGCCGGCGGCACGGCGCTGTACATGCTGCTGGTGCAGGCGGTATTCGTGTGAAAGAACGCCGGGGAGGCTGCTGCCTCCCCGGCGTTTTGTATCCAAATCGTTACGATTTGTCTTGGAATTGTTGGGAATTTTCCAGGGAAAGCCGGTATTCTGGTGCCATCAACCAACAGGAGGATGTTTGCCATGAAACGCGTTTTTACCTGCCTTTTGCTGGCGGCGGTCCTGCTGGCCGGCTGCGGAAAAAAACAAACAGGCCCGGCGCCGGAGAAGGACCCGGCACCCCAGGCCGATGCGGGCCAGGCCCTGGCGGCGGACTGTGCCGGAGCCTATGCCGCCATCACGGAGGATCTGACGTTTTTGGTGTCCGTGGAGGAGACGGACGGCACCGTCACCACCCTGGACATCACTCCGGACAACGCCTGGAATGTGGAGGGCCGGGAGAACCTGTTTGCCATCTCCTACGACTGGTCCCCGGCGGAGGCGGGGGACTGGGAGGCCCTGCCTGCCGGCGGGGGAACGCTGTTCACTCTGGCGGACGCCGACAGCCAGACCACCATCCAGTGCCGGTCTGACAGCGACCTGGTCCGCTGGCAGCGGGGCGGCGGGGCGGTCAGCTATGCCAGCGCCGTGAACTGGCGGGAGGGAGAGCCCTATGAGGGCAAGCTCTGCCGCCTACTGGCCATCATCGCCGAAGACGCCGTCAGCGCCCGGGTGTGGGACGTGACGGCGGACGGCGCCCTTTCCCCGGAGGAGGCGGCGGAGGCTCTGGGGGAGCAGGTGGCGGCTAACTACTGCACTGTCCCCGACTGGGTCACCTGGAAGCCGGAGGATGCGTGCTTCGGTGGCAGCAATGTGTACGACTGGTATAAGGGACAGCCGGAGAATTTCTGCTGCGGCCTGGGCCTGCGGGTGAAGCTGGCGGACCCAATGGGAGAGGGCGGCGGCTACTGGCAGGCCGGCGCCGGCCTGGACGAGCCGGACGGGGACGGCTATTACGGCTGGGGCAAGGCGGCGCTGGTGAAGAAAAACGCGTCGGGGAACTGGTACATCGCTGACAGAGGCACCGGCGGCTACTCCGTGGAGCTGCCCCTTGGCAGCCTGGACAGCGCCTCTCTGGAGCAGCTGACGGACGCTTTTTTCCTGACGGAGGGCTCCACCCACGACTGGCTGCTGCCCTTTTACATTCTCAGCTGTTCCGAAAGGGAGCTGTCGGCCCTGCCGGCGCTGCTGGACGGGCGGACGGAGGACGAGGTCCGGGAGCTTTGCCGTTTGCTGGCAGATTGCGCGGAGAGCACCAAGGAGTCCTGGCCGTGGACACTGGAGGACCTGGCGGAGGCTCTGGGAGAATACGACCAATATCTGTGTGTATAAAATTTCCAGTCACCGCATACACTGGGACCGCGGCCTTCGGGCCGCGGTTCTTTGTCAAGGAGGCTGGTTACATGCGCAGGCGGCTGGCACTGTGGGAGCTGGGGGGCTTTTTGTTTACGGCGGCACTGGGAACGGCATTGCATTTCACCTTTGCCTGGAGCGGGGGGAATCTGCTGGCGGCGGCTTTTTCCTCCGTCAACGAATCCGTGTGGGAGCACATGAAGCTGCTGTTTTTCCCGGTGTTTTTCTGGTCTGTGGGGCAGGTGTGCTTTCTGGGCCGCAACTACCCCAACTTCCTGGCGGTCCGGGCCTTGTCAGTGCTGGCGGGCGCGGCGCTGGTGCCGGTGCTGTACTACACCTACACCGGCGTCGTGGGGACCCATGTGCTGTGGGCGGATATTCTGGTGTTTTTGGCGGCGGACCTGGGCCTTTTCTGGCTGGATTTCCGCCTGCTGCGGCGGGGACGGCTCACCGGCGGGTGGGCGCAGGTGTTGGGCCTGGGCGTGCTGTGGGCCCTGGCCTTTTTGTTTGTATGGTGCACGTTCCGTCCGCCTCACCTGGACCTGTGGCGGGACATGGCGGCGGGCACATTCGGCATCCCGTAAAAAACCGGCGGCTTTGGCCGCCGGTTTTTCCGTTCACAGTCATTTTACAGGTCCGCCGCCTTGACCGGGACCGGCGGCGGGGGGTATAATAACTCTATTATGAGTTTTGGGCAAAGGAGGTCCGCTTATGGAGACGACTGCCCGCAAAAGCGTGGCGCCTTTTTACGCGGTGGCGGTATTGTGGCTGGTGTGGGGCGCCCTGTTTCCCCTGTACGCCGTGACCCACTACCTGCTGGTGGCGGCGGCGTCCGTGGGGGTGTTTTTCGCGGTGAACGCCCTGTGCCGCAGCGGCGGCGCCATCGGCGGCACGGAGAGCGCCGCCAAAAAGGAGGAGGCCAAGCCAAAGGAGGAGACCACCGGAGACCCGGAGGTGGACAAGATGCTTAAGGACGGCCGTCTGGCCATCGCCGAGATGAAGCGCCTGGATGACAACATTGCCGACCCGGGCATCTCCGCCGACATCGTGCGGCTGGAGCAGGTGTCCCAGAAAATTTTCGACGAGGTGAAGCGGGACCCCAAAAAGCTTCCTCAGATCCGCAAGTTCATGGACTACTACCTGCCCACCACGCTGAAGCTGCTCAACGCCTACGACCGCATGAGCGGCACCGGCGTTTCCGGCGAGAATATCGATGCCACGCTTTCCAAGGTGGAGGGCATGATGCGCAACATCGTGGCGGCCTTTGAAAAGCAGCTGGACAGCCTGTACGGCGCCGACGCCCTGGACATCTCCACGGACATCACTGTGCTGGAGACCATGATGGCCCGGGAGGGCCTTACAGACGGGCCGCTGAAGGCGGAGAGCATTCCGCCTGAAGGCACGGACATCAAGCTGGAACTGTAAGAAAAATAAGGAGAGAAGAACATGAGTGAACGGATGAAAAAGGTCCTCACCAATGTGGCGCTGCTGCTGATCTGCCTGGCCTGCGCCCTGCGGTGGCTGTATATCGGACTGATCGCCTCCCGGCCCACGGTATACCTGTTCGACTGCATCGTGGGGCTTTTGTGGCTGGCTGGCGCCGTGCTGTCGGCCGCCCGCGCCATCCGCTCGGCCCATTGATTACGGCTTTATGATCGAATGATTCAGATAAATGGAGGGAAACGCAATGAGCGAGAACAACATTCCCCAGCTGACGCTGGAACCCCAGACCGCCGTTGAGGCCGTGCCGGAGCTGACCCTGGAACCCAATGCCCCGGCCGCTCCCGCCGAGCCTGCCAAGCCGGAGGCCGCTCCCGTGCAGATGGACGACAGCCTTTTGAACGACGCGGAAAAAAAGGCCGTGGAGGAGTTTTCCAAGAAGATCGACATCATGGACTCCAACATGATCCTGCAGTACGGCGCCGCCGCCCAGAAAAACGTGGCGGGCTTTTCGGAAAGCGCCCTGGCCTCCGTCCGCACCAAGGACCTGGGGGAGGTAGGCAAGTCCCTTTCCGAGCTGGTGGTGGAGCTGAAGGGCTTCGGCGAGGAAGAGGAGAAGAAGGGCCTGTTCGGCCGGTTCAAGAAGGCCGGCAATAAGCTGGAGACCATGAAGGCCCAGTACGCCAAGGTGGAGAGCAATGTGGACAGGATCGCCCGGGAGCTGGAGCAGCACCAGGTGACGCTTTTGAAGGATGTCGCCATGTTCGACCAGATGTACGAGCTGAACCTGAAGTACTACAAGGAGCTGACCATGTACATCCTGGCGGGCAAAAAGCGCCTCCAGGACGTGCGGGACAATGAACTGCCCGCTCTGAAAGCCAAGGCGGAGCAGTCCGGCGCCCAGGAGGACGCCCAGCGGTACAACGACATGGTCCAGATGTGCGACCGCTTTGATAAAAAGCTCCACGACCTGGAGCTGACGCGGATGATCTCCATCCAGATGGGCCCCCAGACCCGTTTGCTGCAAAACAACGACACGCTGATGGTGGAGAAGATCCAGTCCTCTTTGGTGAACACCATCCCCCTGTGGAAGAGCCAGATGGTGCTGGCCCTGGGCATGGAGCACGGCCGCCAGGCCACCGCCGCCCAGAGCGCCGTCACGGAGATGACCAACGAGCTTTTGAAAAAGAACGCCGACATGCTGAAGATGGGCACCATCCAGACCGCCCGGGAGGCGGAGCGCAGCGTGGTGGACATCGAGACCCTGCAGCACACCAACCAGCAGCTTATCGACACCCTGGACGAGGTGCTGAACATCCAGCGGGAGGGCGCCCAGAAGCGCCGGGAAGCGGAAGCCGAGCTGGGCAAGATCGAGGGCGAGCTGAAGCAGAAGCTGATGGAGCTGCATCAGTAAAAGGAACTGCCTATGAAAGTATTCCAAAAACGTTCCGTGGCCGCCGCTGTCATGGTGCTGGCCATTGCGGCCGGCATCCTGCTGGGGCAGGCCCGGAAGCCGGAGGGGCTGGGGCAGGCGTCCACCGCTGTGGTGGGCACCTACACGTATGTCTACGACTACGCCGGCGTCCTGACGGACAAGACCATGACCTATATCGACGAGATGAACACCTCCCTGTTCGCCCAGACCGGCGCCCAGATCATGGTGCAGACGGTGGACAGCACCGACGGCACCGACATCGTGGACTACGCCGCCAACCTGGGCGCCCGGTACGGCGTGGGCTCCGCGGAGCGGGACAACGGCCTGGTGCTGGTACTGGCGCTGGAGGACCTGGCCGACAATGGCCTGGTGGGCAACTACGGCATTGCCGGCGGCGATGGGCTGTACAAGTACGGCAATGAGCTGACCAGCATGCTGTATGTCTACATGGAGGAGGACTTCGCCGCCGGTGACTATGACGCCGCCGTGCGCAAGACCGTGAAGGCCTATATGGACTGGTTCGCGGACTTGTACGGCGTCACCGTCCGGGAAAACTACATCCCCGCCGTCCGGGAGAATTTCTCCGCCGGCAGCGGATATTACACGGAGACCACCGGCGCCGTGGCGCCCAGTACCGGCTCCGTGGTGATGCAGCTCATCCTGGTGCTGGTGGTGCTGCTCCTCATCTGGATGGCGCTGGACCGGCTCCGCTACAACCGTTACCGCCGCCGTTTTCTGATGCCCGGTATGGGTATCCCCACCCGGCGGTATTATCCCGTGTTCTGGGGCCGGCCCCGGCGGCGCAAGCCGCCACGTCCGCCCCGCCCGCCCAGAAGCGGCGGCACCAGGCCTCCCAGCGGCGGCACCAGGCCTCCCAGCGGCGGTCCCTCGTCCCGTCCGCCCCATCCTCGCACCGGCGGCAGCCGGGGCGGTTTTGGAGGAGGCGGCTCCTTTGGCGGCGGCTTCGGCGGCAGCCGGGGCAGCTTCGGCGGGGGCGGCTCCTTTGGCGGCGGCTTCGGCGGCAGCCGGGGCGGCTTCGGAGGGGGCGGCTCCTTCGGTGGAGGCTTCGGCGGAGGACGCCGGTGACCCCACAAGACATGAAAAAACCACGGCTCACAGGAGCCGTGGTTTTTTGTCAGTTTTTTCGCAGCCCCTCATATTCCCGCAGAGAGGCCAGCGCCTCCCGGGACATGGGCAGGATGACGGCGATGTTGAAAATGGTCATCAGACCGATGCCGACGTCTCCCAGGTCCCACACGAAGGTATAGGTGGCCAGGCCGCCGATGAACAGCATCACCAGGGCCAGGACCTTGTAGGCTGTCTGGGACAGCCAGTTGTCCCCGAAGAGGTAGGCCACGTTGGAGCGGGCGTAGAACAGGATGCCGATGAAGGTGGAGAAGCTGAACAGCCACAGGATCAGAGCGATGAACACCACGCCGAAGGAGCCCAGATGGTATTCCATGGCCGCCTGCAGAAGGTCCATGCCCTGCAGCCCCGTTACCCATTCCTCCGGCGTCAGCAGCATGATCATGGCGGTGCAGCTGCAGATGACGATGGTGTCGATGAATACGCCGAAGGCCTGGAGCAGGCCGGATTTGGCGGGATGGTCCACATCCGCCGCCGCGGCGGCGCAGGGAGCGGAGCCGGAGCCCGCCTCGTTGGAGAACAGGCCCCGCTTCACGCCGTTCATCAGTACGGCGCCGAAGCCGCCGGCAACCGCCTGCCGCAGGCCGAAGGCCTCCTGGAAGATCCGCCGGAACACCGCAGGCAGCAGGGCGGCGTTTTTCACGATGAGGAAAATGGTCATGAAGAAGTAGCAGCCGGCCATGATGGGCACCAGCACATCTAAAACCTTCACGGTGGCGTTTTTCCGCAGGACGATGACAGCCGCCAAAGCCACCAGCAGCACCGTGGTGTAAATGGGCGGGATGTGGAAGGCGTTTTTAAAGGCGGAGGTGACGGAGTTGCTGATGACCTGGCTGATGCCGCACCAGCAGATGAGGCCGGACAGGGCGAACAGCACGGCGATGACGCTGCGGCGGGCCTTGCCGCCCCGCTTCCCGGCAAAGTAGTCGTGAATGTAATAGGCGGGACCGCCCCGGTAGCCGCCGTAAAGAGGGTCCGGTTCCTTGTGGAGCTGGGCCAGAGTGGCCTCGATGAAGGCGGTGGAGGAGCCGATGAGGGCGGAGAGCCACATCCAGAACACGGCGCCGGCGCCGCCTGCGGAGATGGCAGCCACCACGCCAATGAGGTTGCCCATGCCCACCCGGGTGGCGGTGGAGATGATGAGGGCCTGCCAGCCGGAGATGGCGCTGCCGTTGACGCTGCGGCCCTTAGTGGTCACCCGCAGCATTTCGGGGAACAGGCGGATGGGCAGAAACCGGGTGCGGACGGTGAAATAGATGCCGGTGGGGATCAAAAGCAGCACCAACAGGGAAAGGCCCACGCTTCCTCCGCCCGGAAGGGGAATGGTGATCAGATCGCCCCAGAGAAAGGCGCAGGCAGCGGAGATGAGGTCCACGATAAAGTGCATGAGAAACAGCCTCCTGATGTTGTGATGGGGCGGAAAACCGCCCGCCGGCAGCGGACATACGCGGGGGACTATATTTCTTTAAAGCGAAAAATACGCCGGATGCTCTTTCATTGTACTATGCCTGCTGCAGGGTTTCAACCTCTTTTTCCCTTTTCCCTGTTTTTCTGTGACGGACAGAGCGGGAGCCCCGTCAAGCGGCGGCGCAAACAGGAGGGATTTTGGCGCTGAAAGGAAGAAATTTGCATGAAAGGAAATAAAACTTGCAAATTGGAAAATTTTTTTGCAAGAATACTTGCAAAAAGAAAGCGGGCGGCGTATACTCCCACATGGAAAACAGGCCGGCCCCGCCGGCGGAGAGGAAGCGGCGTATGCGAGGAAAAACAGTGCGGAGCTATGGCACGATCATGGCGCTGGCGGTGGTCATGGGATTGAGCTATGAGGTGTTCGTGTTTCCAAACGCCTTTGCGCCGGCGGGCATCAACGGCCTTGCCACCATGATCCAGTATCTGTTCCACGTGAGCATCGGCTACATGTCCTTGCTGATCAACCTGCCGCTGATTTTGCTGGCGTGGCGCCACGTGGACCGGGACTTTGCCTTGAAGAACCTGGCCTTTGTGCTGGTGTTCTCCGCCGTGACTCTGACGCTGAACCGGATGGACCTCAGCGCTATCGTCTACCACACGGATAACGGCACCTCCGCCATTCTGGGGCCTGTGGCCGCCGGCGTGGTCAGCGGCGCGGTGTACGGCTTCACCATCCGGCAGAACGGCTCCACCGGCGGTACGGACATTGTGGCCGCCTGGGTGCGGAAAAAGCATCCGGAGGCCAGCCTGGTGTGGGTCATCTTCGGCTTGAACGCCTCCGTGGCGGTGCTGTCCTTTTTCGTCTACGGCTGCCAGTTTGAGCCGGTGATCCTGTGTTTGGCCTACTGTTATCTCAGCTCCCGTATCAGTGACAGCATCCTCAAGGGCGGCAAGCGGGCGCTGAAATTCGAGGTGGTCACAAAGGAGGCCTCCGCCCTGTCTGTCCGGCTCATGGAGGAGCTGGGCCACGGCGTCACGGTGCTGCCCGCCCGGGGCATGTACTCCACGGAGCCCCGGGATTTTTTGATCTGCGTGGTGAACCGCCACCAGATCGTCCGCTTCCAGGAGATCCTCCGCCAGTTTCCCGGCACCTTTGCCTGGGTGTCGGAGGTGAACGAGACCCTGGGAAATTTCAAGCATGTCACGGGATGATACATAAAAAAGAAAGAGGCGGACTGCATGTCCGCCTCTTAGGCTGTCGAAAAAGCCCGGCGGACTTTTTCGACAGCCTGCACAATGCCTCGCTTTTTTGTCTGCTTCGCAGTCCAAAAAGTTGCCGCTGTGCGGTGCAAACGCCTGCGGCATGCGTTTGCAGGCATTCGATTCAACACGAGGGATCTCCCGCCCCCTCGTACTCCCCCTGCGAAACGGAACGCTTTTTCTCCAAACAGAGGTTTTTCGACAAGCTGAGAGGCGGACTGCATGTCCGCCTCTTTCTGACTGCTTTGTCAAAGCACGCTTTCCACCATCTGCCGCACCTGCCGCTCCGTCAGACCGTCGGAGGTCCGGAGGGAGAAGGCAAAGCCGTCTTTGGCCCACAGGGCCACCCGGATGCCGCCGTCATCTCCCCGCCACTGGACAGGCGTGTCCCCGACGGTTAGAGTGCCGCTGGCGGGGTAGACGGTGTAGTCGCCGCTGTTGTCGCTGCCGCCCCGGCTGACCCGGTAGGTGAGCTCCTGGACGTCGTCGCTCCAGCGGAGCTCTGCCAACGAGCCGTCGATGTCCTGGATGAGGGTGAAGGAGAAGCCGGCCGGCGCCGTGGGCACCGGCACAGAGAAGCCCACAGCGGTCTCCAGGGCCTCCACGGTGTTGTGCGGGTGCTGGGGGTTGGGCAGCTGGGCGGTGCCGCCGGTGGGAGTGGTATTGATCTCCACGGAGACAGCGCCGCCGGAGACAGTGACGCAGGTCCGGCCCTCCAGGCCGTTGAAGAAGTTTACCGGCACATACATGACGCCCTTTTCCAGCATGGCGGGGGCGGCGTCCAAAGAGAGGAGCTTCCCCATGACGGGGTCGCCGCTGTCCGCGTGGTCGGTGAGGGTGGCATAGCCCATGCCCAGCACCAGAACGGCCTCCCGGTCTCCTCGGACCAGGCGGGCGCCGTGCAGGGAGCCGTCCCAGGTCACGGTGTAGCCCAAGGCCTCCGCCACCGCCCGCAGGGGCACCATGGTGACGGCCCGGGCACCGGATACCGTTACCTCTTCAGCGGCGGCAGGCAGGGTCAAGGAGGCCGCCAGGACCAGGGACAGCAAAAGCGCAGAGAATCTTTTCATCATGATCGTCCTTTCACAGGAGAAATTTACTGGTTCAGACGACGGCGGCGGAAAAAAGTTCCTCTGCCGGCGGGACTATTTTACCATACGGGACTTTTCACGGCAATGGGAGAAAAAGGTTTGCACTTGGCGTCCGGTTTCGCTATAATGGCACCATCAAAACAGCAACTGGAGGACAGACTGATGAATACCCGCATGGAACACGATACCATGGGCGAGATCGCCGTGCCGGCGGACCACTACTGGGGTGCCCAGACCCAGCGGAGCCGGGAGAATTTCAAAATCGGCGGCCAGCGCCAGCCCAAAGAGATCATCACCGCCTTCGCCTATTTGAAGGAGGCCTGCGCCAAGGCCAACGCCGACGTGGGCAAGCTGACGGCCCAGCAGGCCGGGGCCATCACCGCCGCCTGCCGGGACATCCGCGCCGGCAAGTGGGACGAGGAGTTCCCCCTGGTGGTGTGGCAGACCGGCAGCGGTACTCAAACCAATATGAATGTCAACGAGGTCATCGCCCACCTGGCGGCGGAGCAGGGGGTTCCCCTGCACCCCAATGACCACGTGAACGCCTCCCAGTCCTCCAACGACACGTTCCCCTCCGCGCTGCACATCGCGGCGGCCCTGGCCGTGGCGGAGCAGGTGCTGCCGGCGGCGGAGCGGCTGGAGGCGGCCTTTGCCCAGCTGGAGAAAGCCTACCCCGACCTCATCCGCATCGGCCGCACCCATTTGCAGGACGCCACGCCCCTGCGCTTTTCCCAGGAGGTCTCCGGCTGGCGGGAGCTGGTGGCGGCTCCCTGCCGGATGCTGCGTCTGGCCCAGACGGAGCTGTGCCGTCTGGCCATCGGCGGCACCGCCGTGGGCACCGGCCTCAACGCCCCCGAGGGCTATGACGAGATGGTATGCGGCTACCTCCGCCAGCTGACGGGCCTGGACTTCCGGCCGGATGAAAATAAGTTCCACGCCCTCACCAGCAAGGACGCCCTGGTGTTTGCCCATGGAGCCCTGAAGGCGCTGGCCGCCAACCTCATGAAGATCGCCAACGACATCCGCTTCGAGGCCAGCGGCCCCCGCTGCGGCATGGGGGAGCTCCACATTCCGGAAAACGAGCCCGGCAGCTCCATTATGCCCGGCAAGGTGAATCCCACCCAGTGCGAGGCCGTCACCATGGTGGCGGTCCAGGTCATGGGCAACGATGCCGCCATCGGCATGGCCGCCAGCCAGGGCAACTTCCAGCTGAACGTGTTTTTGCCGGTGTCCGCCTACAACTTCCTGCTGTCCACCCGGCTGCTGGCGGATGTGTGCGACTCCTTCCGGGTCCACTGCGTGGAGGGCATCACCCCCAACGTGGAGCGGATGGAGTACAACCTTCACAATTCCTTGATGCTGGTCACCTGCCTGACGCCCAAGATCGGCTACGAGGCTGCCGCCAAGTGCGCCAAGAAGGCCCTCCACGATGGTACGACTTTGAAAGAGGCCGTGCTGTCCCTGGGACTTTTGACGGCGGAGGAGTTCGACGAGACAGTCCGTCCGGAGAAAATGGTATAAGGATAAAAAAGAAGCGCTGCCGCGGCAGCGCTTCTTTTTTGTATCCTCACAGCAAGGCGGTGACAGTTTCGTAGACCCAGATGAGGGCCGGCAGGGTGACGATGCTGCACAGCATGGTGAACACGCCGATGAGGCTGGCGTGGTCCGCCTCCTTGTCGTACAGCTGGGCGATCTGGGTGATGACCACACCGGTGGGGGCGCCGGCTCCCAGCAGGGTGATCATGACGATCTGCTGGGCACCGGGCAGCAGGGTGTTCAGCCGCAGCAGCAGGAAGATGGCCAGCATGATGAGGGGATAGACGATGAGGCGGTTCAGCGCCACCACAAGCACCCGGGACATCTTCTTCAAATCCAGGTGGGCAATGGTGGCGAAGGAGATGCCGATGGACAGCATGCTGGTGGAGCCCAGGGCGTTGCCCGCACTCTGCACCGCCTGGCCCAGCACGCCGGGGAAGCGGATGCGGGCGCAGAACAGGACGAAGCCCACCGCCATGGCGATGATGTTGACGTTGCCCAAGGCCCTTTTCCAGTCGATCTGGCGTTCCTCGCAGATGAGGCTTTTGCCGTGGGTCCACACGAACACCTGCAAGGCGCCCATGTAGGCGCAGGTATAGAACAGCCACTCCTGGCCCATGGTGAAGGCGATAAGGGGCATGAGCAGATTGCCGCTGTTGGAGTAGATCATGGAGGCCCGCTCCACGGGACTCATGTGCAGGGCCTTGTCTCCCAGCAGCCAGGTGATGAAAATAAGTACCACGTGGGAAAGCGCCGCGCCGAAAATGGCCAGCAGAAGGCCCAGCAGCCGCTCCCGGGTGAAGTCCACCTGGAAGGCGTAGATGATGGCGCAGGGACGGATGACGCCCACGATGACCTGGGACAAGCCCTTGCCGGCACTGGCGGGCATCAGCTTCACCTTCACGGCGGTGAAGCCCAGCAGCAGCATCAAAAACATTTTGGTGATCTGCTGGAGAAACAGAAGATTCATTTCAGACATGAGCGGCCTCCAAACACACTGGTTTCAAATTTTTATAAACACAGAGAACGGTAAAACAGCGTTTCGCCAGCTTCACCGGCTGTACAGCTCCACGAGCTCTGGCTCCAGCCCGTACATCTCCTGGCAGATGCGGCAGGTGGTCCGGGTGAAGGAGGCCTCATCCCGGCGGCACAGGGCGTCGATGAGGGAGTTGTGGCAGGCGATGCGCCGGGCTGTGCTGTCCTCCAAAGAGACGTATTGCAGCTGGATGAGGTGGATGCGGAGATAGACCTCCCGCTGGTAGCGCAGCAAGAGCTCGTTTTTGCCGATCTCAGTGATGCGCAGATGAAAATTCCGGTCGGCGGTGATACGCCCGTACAGGTCGCCGGCCCTGGAGGCGGCTTCGCAGGCGTCCGCCAGCTGCCGCAGCTGGGAAAATTCGGCATCGCTGCCGTGGCAGATGGCCAGGCGGCCGGAGAGAATGTCCTGGGACATCCGCACGGCTCCCAGCGTCTTTGCCATCTCCGGCGTGAAATAGGTGACCTGGGCGTAGCGCTTGGGGTAAATGGTCACGAGGCCGTCGCCGCTGAGCTTACGGAGGGCTTCCCGCACCGGCGTGCGGCTGGTTTGAAGCATACCGGCCAGCTCGTCTTCTGAGATCTTTTGGCCGGGCTTGAGAACGTGGTGCATGATGAGCTCCTTGATGCGCCGGCAGACCTGCTCGCTTTTGGGCAGATGCGCCGTGTTTTCAGACCGCTCCAGAATGGGAGGACCGGGAACAGACGCAGAGAGTTCCTTTCTGGGTTCCATGTGTTCACTCCTTTCCGCCGTAAGGCAAAGCGCAAATTGTATACAATTTTTTCAAACATGATAGTAGCACAATTGAAATAAAATGTCCAGGAAAAACGAAAATTTTTTAAAATTATGTGAATTACACAGATAATTTCCTACAAAAGTAAATTGTATACAATAAAATCACAGACGCCGAAAGGGCAGTCCGGCGGTTCTGCTTTATACATTCTGATATGCATATTGCTGTATGCAGGAGGTCTGCGTTCCTGCCGGAGGAGCAGCATCGTCCGCTGGTGGGAAAAAACAGGTCGCTTTTTAGCCGGAATCTGGCAGAATGTGAAAAAGCTCCCAAGAAAGCCGGCAAATGTTGTGCAACATGACACTTGAATAAATATTCATTATAAGCGTATAATTACACCATCATCAAACAACACATACGGAGGTACCCGTCATGAAAGCTAAGAAAGAAATCAAGAAGATCGTCCTCGCCTATTCCGGCGGTTTGGATACGTCCATCATCATCCCCTGGCTGAAGGAGAATTACAACGACCCCGAGATCATCGCCGTGGCCGGCGATGTGGGCCAGAACGATGAGCTGGACGGCCTGGAGGAAAAGGCCATCAAGACCGGCGCCAGCAAGCTGTACATCGCCGACCTCACCGACGAGATGGTGGATGAGGTCATCATCCCCTCCATGAAGATGGGCGCCAGCTACGAGCAGTACCTGCTGGGCACCGCTTTCGCCCGGCCCGTCATCGCCAAAAAGCTGGTGGAGATCGCCAAGGCCGAGGGCGCCGACGCCATCGCCCACGGCTGCACCGGCAAGGGCAACGACCAGGTCCGCTTCGAGCTGGCCATCAAGCGCTTCGCTCCCGACATGACCATCATCGCCCCCTGGCGGGAGTGGTCCATCAAAGGCCGGGACGAGGAGATCGACTACGCCGAGGCCCACAACGTGCCTTTGAAGATCTCCCGGGAGACCAACTACTCCAAGGATAAGAACCTGTGGCACCTGAGCCACGAGGGCCTGGACCTGGAGGACCCCGCCAACGAGCCCCAGTATGAAAAGCCCGGCTTCCTGGAGATGGGCGTCAGCCCCATCACCGCTCCCGACGCGCCCACCTATGTGACCATCGACTTTGAAAAGGGCGTGCCCGTGGCCGTGGACGGCGAGAAGATGAAGGCCAGCGACATCATCCGCAAGCTGAACAAGCTGGGCGGCGAAAACGGCATCGGCCTTTTGGACATCGTGGAAAACCGGCTGGTGGGCATGAAGGACCGGGGCGTGTACGAGACTCCCGGCGGCACCATTCTCTACAAGGCCCACCAGTGCCTGGAGATGATCACCATCGACAAGGACACCGCCCACATGAAGAGCAAGCTGGCCGTGGACTTCGCCGACCTGGTGTATAACGGCAAGTGGTTCACCCCCCTGCGGGAGGCTCTCAGCGCCTTCGCCGACAAGACCCAGGAGCATGTCACCGGCAGCGTGAAGCTGAAGCTGTACAAGGGCAATATGATCACCGCCTCCATCACCTCTCCCTGCAGCCTGTATTCCGAGGAGCTGGTGACCTTCAATGAGAGCAGCTACGACCAGACCAACGCCACCGGCTTCATCAACCTCTGGGGCCTGCCCGACACGGTGCTGGCGCTGCGGGAGCAGGGCAAGCTGTAAGCCCACACCCTCTATTTGAAAAGAAAACGCGGCTGCGGGACGGAGAAGACCTCTTCGCCCCGCGTCTGCGGTGGATGGCAGTCCCATCCGGAGCGCAGGCCGGGAAGGAAGGAGATCCCATGAAACCAAAGGTATATATCGACGGCAAGGAAGGCACCACCGGCCTTCAGATCTATGACCGCTTGACAAAGCGGGCGGACATCGACCTGCTGCTCATCGACGAGGACAAGCGAAAGGACCCCCAGGAACGGAAAAAGCTCATGGACGCGGCGGACATTGTGTTTTTGTGTCTGCCGGACGCGGCGGCGGTGGAAGCGGTGGAGCTGGTGGAAAGCCCTTCCACCCGCATCATCGACGCCTCCACCGCCCACCGGGTGGCTCCGGGCTGGGTGTACGGCTTCCCGGAATTGGGCCCGGACCAGAAAGAGGCCATCCGCCATGCCGGCCGCGTAGCCAACCCAGGCTGCCACGCCACAGGTTTCATCAGCGTGGTGTATCCCCTGGCAGCTATGGGCCTCCTTCCCAAAGACGCCTGCTTGTCCGCTTTCTCTCTCACCGGTTATTCCGGCGGCGGCAAGAAGATGATTGCCCAGTATGAGGCGGCGGACAAAGGCACCGAGCTGTTTGCCCCCTGCCCCTACGGCATGGGCCAGGGCCACAAGCACCTGCCGGAGATGCAGAAGATCTGTGGGCTGACCCACCGGCCCGTCTTTACTCCCATTGTAGATGACTACTACAAGGGAATGGCCACCACCGTGCCTTTCCATATGAGCCAGATGCAGGGTGTCTCTTCCTTGGAGGAGATTCGGCAAAGGCTGGCGGACTACTACGGCGGTCAGACCATGGTCCGGGTGGCGGACGCCACAGACACCGCCAAGCTGTACGCCAACGCCCAGGCGGGGAAGGACACCCTGGTGCTGTATGCGGCGGGCAATGACGAGCAGTTTACCATAACGGCGCTGTTTGACAATCTGGGCAAGGGCGCCTCCGGCGCGGCAGTGCAGAATATGAACCTAATGCTGGGGTTCGACGAGACCACCGGCTTGAACCTATGACTGGCGTCAGCGCCGGAGGCGCCCCGCGGGCGTGAAGAAATGTCAGCCGGCCTCGCCGCTGAAGCGGCAACCGGTCGGGATGACAAAACGGCGCTGCCGCCCAAAACATGAATCTGATGCTGGGGTTTGACGAGGCCACCGGCTTGAACCTGTGAAAACGAGGTAACGACTATGCTGAACTTTATTGAAGGCGGCGTCTGCGCCGCTCAGGGCTTCCGGGCCGCGGGCATCCACGTGGGCGTCAAGACCCACGCCGCCTGGAAGAAGGATGTGGCCCTTATCGTGTCCGATGTGGACTGCGCCGCGGCGGCGGTATTCACGAAAAACGTGGTGAAGGCCGCTCCCATCCACGTGGACAAGGCCCACCTGGCCGACGGAAAGGCCCGGGCCATCATCGCCAACAGCGGCAACGCCAACGCCTGCGCCCCCTACGGGGAGGAAAACGCGGAGAAAATGTGCGCGGCGGCTGCCAAGGCCATCGGCTGCAAGGCGGAGGATGTGCTGGTGTCCTCCACCGGCGTCATCGGCCAGACCATCAACATTCAAGCCATTGAGGAAGGCGTTCCGGCGCTGTACGCGGCTTTGGAGCGGTCTAACGAGGCCAGCGACGCCGCCGCCCACGCCATCATGACCACCGACACCGTGAAAAAGGAAGTGGCCGTGGAGACCACGGTGGGCGGCAAGACCGTCCGCATGGGCGGCATCGCCAAGGGCTCCGGCATGATCCATCCCAATATGGGCACCATGCTGTGCTTCCTGACCACCGACTGTGCGATCTCTTCCGAGATGATCAAGACTGCCCTGCTGGAGACCGTGGGCGTCACCTTCAACCGCATCAGCGTGGACGGCGACACCTCCACCAACGACACCTGCTGCGTCCTGGCCAACGGCCTGGCGGGCAACGAGACCATCACCGCCAAGGGCCCCGATTACGAGGCCTTCCTGGCCGCCCTCCGGGCCCTGTGCACCGCTCTGGCCAAGAAGATGGCCTCCGACGGCGAGGGCGCCAAGCACCTCATCACCTGCACGGTCTCCGGCGCCGCCGACGAGGCCACCGCCGAGACCGTCTCCAAGTCCGTCATCTCATCCACCCTCACCAAGGCCGCCATTTTCGGCGCCGACGCCAACTGGGGCCGGGTCCTGTGCGCCATGGGGTATTCCGGCGCTGCCTTTGACCCGGAGAAGGTGGATGTGCACTTTGCCTCCGCCGCCGGCGACATTGCCGTGTGCCGGCAAGGCAGGGGACTGGATTTTGACGAGGACCTGGCCAAGAAGATTCTGACAGAGCATGATGTGGAGATCCGCATCGCCATGGGCGAGGGGGATGCCGAGTGCACCTGCTGGGGCTGTGATATTACGTACGATTATATCAAGATCAACGGAGACTACCGGACTTGAGCGTATGCGGCCCCCTCTTTGGAAACTCCCCCACGGAGCGGCAGCGGGAAGAGAAGCGGAACGCTTTGACAAGCACCCTGGAATGAGATGCCGCGTCACAGCTTGCGGCATAAGCGTGGGTGGATAGGCGCGCTGCAGCGCACCTGGATAAGACGGGGCAAGATTGCGAAAAGCTGGCTGACAGCCGTCCGCATCCCCAAACTTGCCCGGACGGGCAAGCTTGGACGAAAAGCGATTTCTCTTTGGACCGTGCACGGCCCGTTTCTCTTTTCAAGAAAAAGAGAAATGGGGGGTGCAGCCCCGCGTATTAGGGGGCGACTCAACAAAAAAGGAGCGATCCCAATGGCATCTCATGCCCAGCAGGCCAAAACGCTGGTGGAGGCCCTGCCCTATATCCAAAAATTCACCGGAAAGACCATCGTGGTGAAATACGGCGGCAATGCCATGATCTCCGAGGAGCTGCGCAAGGCCGTCATGAGCGACATCATCCTGCTGAGCCTGGTGGGCATCCGGGTGGTGGTGGTCCACGGCGGCGGCCCGGAGATCAGCGACATGCTGAAAAGGATCGGCCATGAATCCAAATTCGTGGACGGCCTGCGCTACACCGACGAGACCACCATGGACATCGTCCAATCCGTCCTGTGCGGCAAGGTGAACAAAAACCTGGTGGCCCAGCTCAACCGCCTGGGAGGCCAGGCCATTGGCCTTTGCGGCATGGACGGCCAGCTGTTCCAGGCGGAGTGCCTGGACGAAAAGTACGGCTTGGTGGGCAAGATCACCGGCGTGAACCCGGAGCCGGTGGAAAACGCCCTTCTGACCGGCTACATTCCCGTGGTGTCCACCGTGGCCCAGGGCATGGACGCCGACACCGCCTATAACATCAACGCTGACACCGCCGCCGCCAAGCTGGCGGAGGCCCTGCACGCGGAAAAGCTCATTTTGCTGACGGATGTCCGGGGCCTTCTGCGGGACCCCCACGACGAGGAGACCCTCATCCACGTGCTCCACACCTACGAGGTGCCGGAGCTGGTGGCCCAGGGGGTCATCTCCGGCGGCATGATCCCCAAGATGCAGTGCTGCGTGGACGCCATCGCCGGCGGCGTGGAGCGGGTCCACATTCTGGACGGCCGCATCCCCCACTCTATTTTGATCGAGCTTTTGTCAGACGAAGGCATCGGCACCATGCTGAAAAGAGAGGACTGAATCCATATGACTTCCCAGGAGATCAAGGCCCTGACGGGCCAGTACGTTATGAATACCTACGGTCGCTTCCCCGTGGCCATTGACCACGGCGAGGGCGCCCGGCTGTATGACCCCGAGGGCAACGAGTATATCGACTTTACCAGCGGCATCGGCGTCACGGATCTGGGCTACGGCTACCAGCCCTGGGTGGACGCCGTGGCGGCCCAGGCCAAGAAGCTCAGCCACGTATCCAACCTGTTTTACACGGAGCCGGCGGCCCTTCTGGCCCAGACGCTGTGCCGGCGCACCGGGGAGAGCTGCGTATTCTTCGCCAACGGCGGCGGCGAGGCCAACGAGGGCATGATCAAGCTGGCGAGAAAGTACAGCTTTGATAAATACGGCAAGGGGCGTGCCACCATCATCACTTTGAATAACTCCTTCCACGGCCGCACCATCACCACCCTGATGGCCACCGGCCAGGAGGTGTTCCACAACTATTTCTTCCCCTTCACCGAGGGCTTCCGCTATGCTGACGCCAACGACCTAGCCTCCCTGGAAGCCGCCGCCGGCGATGACGTGTGCGCCGTCATGGTGGAGCTGGTCCAGGGCGAGGGCGGCGTGTTGCCCCTGGACAAGGCGTACGTCCAGGCCGTCGCACAGCTGTGCGCGGAGCGGGACTGGCTGCTGCTGGCGGACGAGGTCCAGACCGGCGTGGGCCGTACCGGCTCCCTGTTCGCCTTCCAGCAGTACGGCGTGCTGCCGGACGTGGTGTCCTTTGCCAAGGGCATCGCCGGCGGACTGCCTATGAGCGGCATCATGGCCAGTGAGAAGTGCCGCGGCGTCCTGGGGCCCGGCACCCATGCCACGACGTTTGGCGCCAACCCCGTCTGCGCCGCCGCGGGCCTGGTGGTCCAGGAGACGCTGACGGATGAATTCCTGGAGGAGGTCAAGGCCAAGGGCGCTTACCTGCGTGAGCAGATCGAGGCCTTGGACCTGCCCTGCTTCGGCAAGACCCGGGGCATGGGCCTCATGATCGGCATTGAGGTGAAGGAGGGCTATAACAAGGGCGACATCGCCGCCAAGCTCATTGAAAACGGTCTGCTGGTCCTCACCGCCGGTCCCGGTATGCGCCTGCTGCCGCCCCTGGTCATCACGAAGGAGGAGATGGACAAGGGCCTGGCCATCATGAAGAAGGCCCTTGCATAAATCCGCGAATGCGGTAAGATAGAGCTATTACTTCCGAAAAGAGAAAGAGGTCGCATATGGAAAACCACACCCACTTTTTAAAGCTCCTGGATTTCACTCCCGCTGAGATCCAGCAGTTCCTGGACACCGCCGCCGACCTGAAGGCCAAGAAAAAGGCGGGCATTCCCCACCAGTACCTCGCGGGCAAGAACGTGGCCCTCATTTTTGAAAAGACGTCCACCCGTACCCGCTGCGCCTTCGAGGTAGCCGCCCAGGACCTGGGCATGGGCTCCACTTACCTGGGCCCCACCGGCAGCCAGACCGGCGTGAAGGAGTCCATCGCCGACACCGCCCGGGTGCTGGGCAGGATGTTTGACGGCATCGAGTACCGGGGCTTCGGCCAGGAGCTGGTGGAGGAGCTGGCGAAATACGCCGGCGTCCCCGTGTTCAACGGCTTGACCAACGAGTTCCACCCCACCCAGATCCTGGCGGACTTTCTGACCATCCGGGAGCACTTCGGGAAACTGAAGGGCGTCAAGCTGGTGTACCTGGGCGACGCCCGGTACAACATGGGCAACAGCCTCATGGTGGGCTGCGCCAAGATGGGCATGCATTTCGTGGCCTGCGCGCCCAAGGCCTACATGCCCGCCCAGGACCTCATTGACACCTGCCAGGCCATCGCCGCCGAGACCGGCGCCGTGCTGGAGTTCATCGAGGACCCCATGGCCGCCACCAAGGGCGCCGACGTGCTGTATACCGACGTGTGGGTGTCCATGGGCGAGCCGGTGGAGGTTTGGGCGGAGCGCATCGAGGCTCTGGGTCCCTATCAGGTGACGAAGGCCCTCATGGACAACGCCGGCCCCCAGTGCCGCTTCATGCACTGTCTGCCTGCCTACCATGACCACAAGACCAAGGTGGGCAAGGAGATGGGCGAGAAGTTCGGCCGTGACGCCATGGAGGTCACTGACGAGGTGTTCGAGAGCGAACAGTCCATCGTCTTTGACGAGGCGGAAAACCGGATGCACACCATCAAGGCCGTTATGTACGAACTGATGAAGTGATAAAAAATCCCCGTGAACACAGGTTCACGGGGATTTTTTCTGCGGCCGGAGAGCCGCGGGGCGGGGGAGGGCCGCTCAAGGTCCGCTGCCTGTTTCTTCTGGCGCCTATGGCGGCAGAAAGAGCGGAAGCAGGCATCAACGGCGGCCGCGGCAAAAGGACTATACAAAACGAACAAAAACAGCCGAAATAAATTTACAAAAGAAACGCAACTTGACAGCGGAGGTCCGGATACATACAATAATACCGTCAACTTTTGGAAGTGAAAGAGGTTATGTCTATGGAACGTTCCGCCGGTATCCTGCTGCCGATTTTTTCTCTGCCGGGGCCTTACGGCATTGGCACCCTGGGCGCGGAGGCCCGGGCTTTCGCGGATTTCCTCCACGCCGCCGGCCAGCGCTGGTGGCAGATTCTGCCGGTGGGTCCCACCGGCGGGGGGGATTCCCCCTACACCAGCGTGTCCACCTTCGCGGGCAATCCGCTGTTTATTGACTTGGACGCCTTGGGCGCCCAGGGCCTGCTGACGCCCGATGAGCTGCGCGCCGCCCGGCTGCCGGAGACAGGCCGGGTGGACTATGACGCCCTGCGCCGGAGCCGGGAGACCTTGCTGCGCAAAGCCTTTTCCCGGCTGGGAGGCGCCCGCGCCCAGACGGTGCGGGACTTTACGGCGCGTAATCCCTGGGTGAAAGAATACGCGCTGTATCGGGCGCTGAAGCGCCATTTTGGGGATACCGCCTGGTTTGACTGGCCGGACGAGGCCCTGCGCCGCCACGAGAGCGCGGCCCTGGAGCACTGGCGGGTGGAGCTGGCGGAGGATGTGGCCTTCCACGCCTGGATGCAGCAGGTCTTTTTCGCCCAGTGGGCGGAGCTGAAGGCCTACGTCAACGGCCTGGGCATCCGCATCATCGGAGACCTGCCCATTTACGTGTCCCTGGACAGCGCCGACGTGTGGAGCGAGCGGAAGGAGTTTTTGCTGGACAGCGAAGGCAGGCCCAGCAAGGTGGCGGGCGTGCCGCCGGATTACTTCTCCGAGGACGGCCAGTTGTGGGGAAATCCCCTGTACGACTGGGTGTCACAGAAGGCCGACGGCTTTGGCTGGTGGATCCGCCGGGTGGAGGGCGCCGGCAAGCTGTTTGACGCCATCCGCTTGGACCACTTCCGGGGCCTGGAGAGCTACTGGGCCGTGCCGGCGGAGTCTGAGACCGCCAAAAACGGCCAGTGGGAAAAGGGACCGGGCATGGACCTTCTGGGGGTCTTGACCTCCTGGTTCCCCCAGCTGAGCTTCATCGCCGAGGATCTCGGCATCTTGACGGACGCCGTCCACGACCTGCGCAACGCCTCCGGCCTGCCGGGTATGAAGGTACTGGAATTTGCCTTCGACCGGCCGGACAACGCCTATCTGCCCCACAATTATGCCTCCCACTGTATCTGCTATACCGGGACCCACGACAACGACACCGTTCTGGGCTGGTACACCCATGCCGCGAAGGCGGAGCGGGATTACGCGGAAAGCTATCTGGGCGCTTCCGGCGAAGAGCCGGTCCGCCGGGCCCTGCTGCGGCTGGGGCAGGGAAGCGTGGCGGAGCTGTTTGTGGCCCAGATGCAGGATTACCTGGGCCTTGGCAGCGAGAGCCGCATCAATGTGCCCGGCGTGGCGGAGGGCAACTGGCGCTGGCGCATGGAGAGCGGCTGTGACACTGCCGCCCTGGCGGCGGAGATCAAGACCCTGACCCACACCTACGGCCGCTGCTGACCATTGACGGACAGGGCGGGGCGTGGTATCATACATTTGTCCGCGGGAAGAAGCTTCTGACCGCCGACCGTCATACATTCTGTCGTTCTGCCGGTGAGGATGTGTCCCAGCCGAAAGATGCGGAGAGCCAGACGCGGCGTGACCGTGCCTGCGGATGCTGCATATGCCTCATCCCCTCTGCCGGACGGCGGAGGGGATGATTTTTTGCGGAAAGGGGAGAAAAACTATGGAGACCCGGGTGGCGGTCCTGGCTATCATCGTCCGGGAGGGCACCTCCGTGGCGGCACTGAACGAGCTGCTGCACCAATACGGAAAGCATATCATCGGCCGTATGGGCGTACCCTACCACCAGCGGGACGTCAACGTCATCAGCGTGGCCATGGACGCGCCGGCGGATGTGATCTCCGCCCTGTCGGGAAAGATCGGCCGGCTGCCGGGCATCACCGCCAAGACGGTGTACGCGCCGGAGGATGCCCTGAAAAACTGAATCAATTTGGGAAAAGAGGAAACGCAACATGAATCTGCTGAAAAAAACCATCTGCGCCGCCCTGGCGCTGACACTGGCGCTGAGTCTGGCCGCCTGCGGCAAGAAGGCGGAGGAGGCCCCCGCCCAGGAAGTCCCTGCCCAGGAGGCTCCTTCTGAAGAGCCCGTTACCACCCGCATTGCCGCCCTAAAGGGTCCCACCGCCATGGGCATGGTGAAGCTGATGCACGATGACCCCCAGTCCGGGGAAGGTCCCATGTATGCATTCACCCTGGCCGGCGCCGCCGACGAGGTGACGCCCTCCCTCATCAAAGGTGATCTGGATATGGCCTGCGTCCCCGCAAACCTGGCCTCTGTGCTGTACAACAAAACGGAGGGGGAGATCATTACCCTGGCCGTCAATACCCTGGGCGTTCTCTATATCGTAGAGAACGGCAACGCCGTAAGCTCCATGGCGGACCTGGCGGGTAAGACCATCGTGGCCGCTGGCAAGGGCAGCACCCCGGAATACGCCCTGCGCTACCTCCTCACGGAAAACGGCATTGACCCGGATACCGACGTGACCATTGACTGGAAGAGCGAGCACGCCGAATGCGTGGCGGCCCTGGCCTCCGGCAGCGCCACCATCGCCCTGCTGCCCCAGCCCTTCGTCACCGTGGCCCAGACCAAGATCGAGAACCTGCGGGTGGCCCTGGATTTGACCGCTGAGTGGGACGCCCTGGACAACGGCTCTGGTCTCATCACCGGCGTCGTGGTGGCCCGGAAGGCCTTCGTGGAGGAGCATCCCGCCGCTGTGGATACCTTCCTCCGGAACTACGCCGAATCCGTGGATTGGGTGAACAGCAATACCGCCGACGCCGCGGCGCTCATCAGTGAGTTCGGCATCGTGGAAGCAGCCCCCATCGCGGAGAAGGCCCTGCCCCACTGCAACATCGTCTGCATCACCGGGGAGGAGATGGGCGCCAAGCTCTCCGGCTATCTCCAGGTGCTCTTTGACGCGGAGCCCACCTCCGTGGGCGGCAAGCTGCCGGGAGAGGATTTCTACTACGGCCAGAACGCCTAAGCTTTCAAACAAAGGAGCAGCCTGTGAAAAAGAACGCCGTTCAAAACTCCATACGGCCCTGGGCGGTGCTCTTCTGGCTGCTGGTGTGGCAGGGGGCCAGCATGGTGCTTGCCGCCCTGTGGCCACACGGACACCTGCTGCTGGCCTCCCCTATCTCCGCCGCGGTGCGGCTGGGGGAGCTGGCATGCACCTCCGCCTTCTGGCGGCCGGTGGGCGCTTCCGTTGCCCATATCTTCGGCGGCTTCCTGGTCGGCTGCGCCCTGGCGGTAGTGCTGGCGGCACTGTCCGCCAGGTGGCGCCTGGTCCGGGAGCTGCTGGCGCCGTTGGCGGCGATGGTGAAGGCCGTTCCGGTGGTGTCCTTCATCATCTTGGCGCTGGTGTGGCTGGACAGCGGCTCCCTGCCGCTGTTCATTTCCGCCCTCATGGTGTTCCCGCCGGTGTATCTGAATGTCCTGGCGGGCATCGCGGCGGCGGACGGCAGGCTGCTGGAGATGGCGAAGGTGTTCCGCGTTCCGCTGGGGCGGCGGCTGACGGGCATCTACCTGCCGGCGGTGCTGCCCTATTTCCGCTCCGCCGTGTCCCTGGCCCTGGGCCTTTGCTGGAAGGCCGGCGCGGCGGCGGAGGTCATCGGCCTGCCCGCCAGCACCATCGGCGAGCGGCTGTACACCGCCAAGGTGTACTTTCAGACGCCGGACCTCTTCGCCTGGACGGCGGTCATCGTGGCGCTGTCAGTGCTGTTTGAGAAGCTGTTTTTGGCGCTGGTGGACACGCTGGCGGGAAAGGCGGGGGTGTGATGGAGATACATATTGAAAACCTCTGCAAGTCCTACGGAGGAAGTCCTGTCCTAAAAAACGTCAGCTTCACCGCCGGACCGGGCGTCACCTGCATCATGGCTCCCTCCGGCAGCGGAAAGACCACCCTGCTGCGCATCCTGCTGGGGCTGGAGCGTCCCGACAGCGGCACTGTGGGCCTGCCGGAGAAATGCCGCTGGAGCGCTGTGTTCCAGGAGGACCGTCTGCTGGAGGGCCTGGACGCCATGGGAAATCTGCGCTTTGTCCTGGGCTCCGCCCTGGACGAAGCCGCCGCTCTTGCGCTATTGGCGGAGCTGGGATTGGAGGATGCCGTGGGAAAGCCTGCCCGGGAGTTTTCCGGCGGTATGAAGCGCCGCCTGGCCCTGGCCAGGGCGCTGCTGGCGCCCTTTGACGTGCTGGCGCTGGACGAACCCTTCACCGGCCTGGACCGGGACAACCGGGAGCGGGCCTGGCGGTGCGTCCGGGAGCATGCGGCGGGGAAGCCGGTGCTGCTGGTGAGCCATGAGCTGCCGCCGGAGGGGGCATATGACCTGGTCCGGCTGTGATTTTTTCTCCGGGACTGGAAATCGGGAAAAAACTGTGGTACAATAAACCGATTTTATGGCTTATATCGGAGGAGAGAGCATGATCAAAATTACCACCGACAGCACCTGTGACCTGCCGGCGTGGGTGCTGGAGCAGCACCATATTTCCGTGACGCCCCTGGGCGTGGTGAAGGGCGGCAGGCTTTACCAGGACGGCATCGACATCCGCACGGCGGATATCAAGGCCCACGTGGACGCCGGCGGAGACATCACCACCACCAACGCCGTCAACGTGGCGGACTACGAGGCGCTGTTCCGCTTCGCCATGGAGCAGTACGACGCTGTCATCCACTTTAACATCGGCTCCGGCTTTTCCTGCTGCTGCCAGAACGCCAAGCTGGCGGCGGAGGAGGTGCCGGAGGTCTATGTGGTGGATACCGCAAACCTCACCGTGGGCCACGGCCTCATCGTCCTGGCTGCCGCCGAGGCGGCGGAGGCCGGCAAGTCCGTCAGCGAGATCCTGAACATGGCGGAGGACATGGTCTCCCGCATCGAGACCAGCTTTGTCCTGGACCGGCTGGATTACATGAAAAAGGGCGGACGCTGCTCCGCCGTCACGGCGCTGGGTGCCAACCTTTTAAAGCTCCACCCCTGCCTGGAGGTCATCGACGGCAAGCTGTCCGTTGTCAAAAAGTACCGGGGCTCCATCGAGAAGGTGGTGGCGGACTACGTCCGGGAACGGCTGCAAAACGCCGGGGATGTGGATACCAGCCGGATGTGGATGGTGGACACCTGCGAGGATGACCACCTGGCCTCCATCGCCCGGGACATCCTGCGGGCAGACGGCCGCTTCGGTGAGATTTTGGAGGCCAAGGCAGGCTGCACCATCTTCTGCCACTGCGGTCCCGGCACACTGGGCCTTGTATTCCTGCGGAAATAAAAAAAAGACTGACCGGAAACGGTCAGTCTTTTTTCGTAAGGATTCCTTACTTCGCGGCGATGGCTTCGACCTCGCACAGGACGCCCTTGGGCAGGTCCTTCACGGCCACGCAGGAACGGGCGGGCTTGGAGGTGAAGTACTTGGCATAGACCTCGTTGAAAGCGACGAAGTCAGCGATGTCAGCCAGGAAGCAGGTGGTCTTCACTACGTTCTCCATGCCGACGCCGGCAGCCTCCATGATGGCGGCCACGTTCTTGCAGCTCTGCTCGGTCTGAGCGGCGATGCCCTCGGGGATCTCGCCGGTGGCGGGATTGACGGGGATCTGGCCGGAGGCGAACACAAAGTCGCCCACAGCCCAAGCCTGGGAATAGGGGCCGATGGCACCGGGAGCGTTGGTGGTGGCAATAACTTTCTTGTCCATTGGAAGAATCCTCCTCAAATCAAATTTGATAATCCTTATCATAGCACAGGCGGACAAAAAGTCAATGATCGTCGCTTGAGAAATGTACAAAAACGTGGTATCATCTGAAGTGATAATTGGAAAAATAAGTACTGCGATCTTGTGGAAAGGAACTTGAAGTTGAAGGATTTTCAGCAAAAATTGATGGAAAACGGATATTTCCGACAGGAGGAATTTACATTTGCGGACTGTGACCGGAACAAACGGGCACGGGTGGCGTCCCTGCTCAGCAAGGCGGCGGCCTTCGCCGGATACGACTATGACGCCCGGGGCTTGACCTATGAAAAGCTCTACGGCATGCGGGAGGTGTTCCTCCTGTCCCGCATCGCTTTGCGCATCCACGACTGCCCCCGTTACCGGGAGGTCATGGACATCACCACCTGGGAAAACGGCGCCAAGGGCGCCCACATGCAGCGTGTCTATGAGATGCGGGACCGGGAGGGCCGGCTGCGGGTGTCCATCAAGAGCGACTGGATATTGGTGGACCCCGAGACACGGCGCATCCTGCGGCCCGGTTCCTTCACCGCCCGGAAGATCGGGGAAGGCGGCAGGGAGGTGGACTGTCCGGACCCCCGGAAGATCACGCTGCCCCGGGAGGGGTTGGAGGACCTGGGAACACGGAAGGTGGTCTGGTCCGATCTGGACGGCAACGGCCACCTGTACAGCGGCAAATACGGCGACATTGTCTGGGACTATCTGCCGCCGGACCTGCAGGAGCGGGCTCCACGGGAATTTTTCATCAATTACAGCAAGGAGGCCACCCTGGGCCAGGAGCTGCGGCTGGAGGGCTTCCGGGAGGAGGATACTTACCGGATGGAGGGCCTGGGCCCCGAGGGCACCTGCTTTTCCGCCATGTGTGTCTTTTAAAGAAAAAGGAAGGACTGCTTTGCAGTCCTTCCTTTTTTGATGGGGAAAGATCAATAGCCGAAGAGCATGGAGCGGTTGATGTCCGCCAGGGAGTGGGCGCCGCACATGGCCATGGTGTCGGCCAGCTCGGCCTTCAGCTTCTCCACATACACCTTCACGCCCTCGGCGCCGCCGCCGTAGACCATGTTCACGAAGGGGCGGGCAATGAGCACCGCGTCGGCGCCCAGGGCCAGGGCCTTGAACACGTCCATGCCCGTGCGGATACCGCCGTCCACCAGAACGGTCATCTTGTCGCCCACGGCGTCCACGATGGCGGGCAGCACCTCGGCGGTGGCGGGGCACTGGTCCAGCACACGGCCGCCGTGGTTGGAGACCACGATGGCGCTGGCGCCGGCCTCCAGAGCCTTCTTGGCACCGGCCACAGTCATGATGCCTTTGAAAATGAAGGGCTTTTCCGCCCACTCCACGATCTGGCGGAGCTCCTCCACGGTCTTGCTGCCGGCGGGTGGGGTCATGTTTTTCAAGAAGGGCAGGCCCGCGGCGTCGATATCCATGGCGATGGCGAAGGGATCGGCGGCTTTCACCAGGTCCAGCTTTTCCTTCACGGTCTCCATGTTCCAGGGCTTGATGGTGGGGACACCGCAGCCGTGGGTCAAGGTGATGGCCTTGGCGGTGCCTTCCATAACGGCGGGGTCCGTTCCGTCGCCGGTGAAGGCGGCGATGCCGGCCTCGGCGCAGGCGGGGACCAGAATGGCGTTGTACTGCAGGTCGTCATACTTGTCGCCGTAGTGCTTGGTGACGGCGCCCACGGGGGCGGCGAACACGGGGATGCTCACCTTCTGGCCGAACAGCTCGAAGGAGGTGTCCACATCCTTGTTCTCGCAGATGGTGTCCATGTTGACACACAGCTCCTGCCATTTCTGGTAGTTGCGGATGAAGCCGGTGCCGATGCCCTTGGCGCCGGGACCGGGCACGGTATTTTTGCAGGCAAGGCCGTTGCAGGTGGGGCAGGACTTGCAGTAGGGGCCCATGCAGGTGCGGGCGTTTGCCAGAACTTCCTGATACGTCATATGTAGTTCCCTCCGAAATTTGAAATATCCCGTGTGGATGGTTCACAGCATCCTTATTTTACAGCGGCCGGGGGGAAAAGGCAACCGCTGGTAAAAAAGTTTGCACTTTTTTTGATTTCGGAGGAACTTTTCCAAAAAAACGCCCGTCTGAAAAGACGAATGGCCGCTGAAGAAAGACGACGGCGCGAAGGAGGCGTTTTGGATGAGAAGAAGGAAGTGGGCGTGGCTGCTGGCCCTGGTCATGCTCCTGGGACTTTTAAGCGGCTGCGGCAGCAGCAAGACGGAGGCCGCCTCGCCGGCGGAGGAACCCGTGGCCATGGCCATGGACAGCGCAGCCGTGGAGGAAATGGGCTACGGCGGTGCGGCGGACAGGGGCACGGCCTCCGGCACCGCCAACGGCGCCAAGCGGATCTACACCGCCAACCTGGAGCTGGAGACCACGGCGTTCGACGCGGCGGCGGAGGGCATCACAGCGCTGACGGAGCGCTGCGGCGGCTGGTACGAGTCCAGCAGCCTCTCCAGCCGGGGCAGCGGCTACCGATACGCCGATTACACCGTCCGGGTGCCGGCGGAGCAGTACCGGGCCTTTTTGTCAGAGGCCGGAGAGCTGTGCCACCTGCTGTACAAGGACGAGTATGTGGAGGATGTCAGCGAGGTCTACTACGACACCGCCGGGCGCTTGAAGACCCAGCAGGTGAAGCTGGAGCGGCTCCAGGCCCTGCTGGAAAAGGCGGAGGACATGGAGGACATCATCACCATCGAGTCCGCCATCTCGGAAACGGAGCAGCAGATCGACGACCTGTCCGGTACCCTGCAGCACTATGACGCCAAGGTGGACTACGCCACGGTGTACGTCAACCTGCGGGAGGTGGGGCGCCTTTCCAACGTGGAGGAGCCCGCCACAGGCTTCGGCGCCCAGCTGGCGGCGGCCTTTTCCTCCGGGTGGAAGCACTTTGTCTCCGGCGTCCAGGACCTGGTCATCGGTCTGGCCTACGGCTGGATGTGGGTGCTGGCGGCGGTGGTCCTGGTGGCTTTGGCAGTGCGGAAGCTGAAAAAGAAAAAGCCTGCTCTGCCCAAGCTGCACAAGAAAGAGGACCAGCAGGAATAAACAGCAAACCGGCCCCTCACGGGGCCGGTTTTTCACAGCTTGCGGAAGATGTGGACGCGGAAGGAGACGCGGGTGGTGAGGGTATCCAGCGCCGCCAGTCGCTCTGCCCCCGCTTTTGGGGTTTTCCAGTAGTAGGGGGTCATCTGGAACAGGGCGTGGATGTCCGCCTGGCTTGCCAGGGTAATGGTATCCTCCACCGGGACGATGGCATCATAGGCAAAGCCCTGGTAGGGGGTCTCCTTTTCCTCATTGGGGTAGGGGCGGTCATAGAGCACCTGCTTCAGCTCCCACAGGTGGTCCGCCGCCGGCACCACGTAGAAAAAGAAGCCGCCGGGCTTCAGCACCCGGTAAAACTCCTCCAGTGCCAGAGGGGAAAAGCAGTCCAGCAGCAATTCCGCGTAGCCGTCCGCCACCGGCAGGCGGTAAGAGGAGGCCACGGCGAACTCAATGGCTTTTTCCCGCTTGGCGGCGGAGCGGAGGATAAACTTGGAGATGTCGATGCCTGCCGCCTGGGGCTGCTTTCCAGCCGCCAACAGGCTGCGGTAAATGCCGCTGGTGTAATAGCCCTCTCCGCAGCCGGCGTCCAGCAGCACCGGAGCCGGACCGGAACGGGCCAAAATTTCATTACAAAGCGTATTTAGGAGCGGCCTGTAATACCCTTTGGATAAGAATTCCCGCCGGGCGGCGGCCATGCCCTTGTCGTCTCCGGGGGCGGCGGAGTGCTTTTGATTGGGAGGCAGCAGATGGGTGTAGCCCTCTCTGGCGATGTCGTAGCTGTGGCCGTTGACGCAGCGGTAGACCCGTTCCTCCCGCGTCAAGGGCCCACCGCAGATGGGGCAGCGGAACAGGCTCATAGGTCCTCGCCCCCTCGGGTAACGCTGTTGATCCATTTCCGGCTCCGCAGGCGGACGATGCCCCAGGGCATCTTGCAGAAGTTCTCGGATTGGATGGCGAAGCACACCACCGCCACCGGGGCGTCCAGCACCAGGGCTGTCAGATAGGACAGCACTACCGCCATGCCCCACTGGCAGGTCAGGTCGATGACGGAGGCCATCCGGGCGTCTCCTCCGGCCCGCAAAAGGCCGGTGATGTTGGTGATGTCAAAGGCCTTGGCGGGCATCATCAACGCCAGAATGGCGCACATGATGGCGGCGATCTGGCGGGAGAGGCCCTCCAGGTGGAACAGGGGGAAAACGAAGGGAATGAACACCGTGGGCAGCAGTGCCGCCAGGCACAGCGCCACCGCCAGTCCCACCAGCAGCGACACCTCCAATAGGCAGCAGCCCAGGGAGTAGACCTCCTCCTTGGAGGCGCCCTCGCCGATGCGCTTGCCCACGATGACGGAGGTGGCGCCGGCCACGCCGAAGCAGGCCACGGTGGAGAATTTTTCGATGTTGCCCATGATGGCGTGGGCGGCCAGGATCTCCGCGCTGATGGCCATGTGGCCCATGATGGAGGTGAGGACGGACACGCCCAGGCCCCACAGGCTCTCGTTGAGGAGCACGGGGGAGGCATACTTTAAAAAGTCCCGGGTGATAACGGCACCGGGCCGCAGCAGGAGCTTTGGCTGCAGAGGTACCCGCCGGTCCCGCAGGGCGTAGACCGACACGATGCCAAACTCCGCCATCCGGGACAGCAGCGTCGCCGTGGCGGCGCCGGTGACCCCCAGGGCGGGGGCGCCCAGCTTGCCGAAGATGAGGACGTAGTTCAAAAATGTGTTCAGCAGCATAGAGGTGGCGAATACCAGCATGCCCATCAGGGAATTTTCCGTGCTGCGCTGCATGCCGATATAGACGGAGCTGGCGGCGTTGAACACGTAGCTGACACCCACGATGCGCACATAGGGGGCACCCAGCTCCACCAGCAGGGCGTTGTCAGTGACCAGGGTCATGACGCCCCGGGGGAACAGCAGCAGCGTCAGCGCCACCAGGGAGGAGATGGCCAGGCCGAAGTATAGCGCCACGCCGGTGCAGCGGTTGATGGCGCCCTGGTCGCCCTTGCCCCAGTACTGGCTCACCAGGATGGACTGGCCGCTGAGAAGGCCGAAGATGATGACCTGGACCAGGAAGATGGGGGTGTTGGCGGCGGTGACGGCGGAGAGCTCGTTGCTGCCCAGAAGTCCCACCATGAAGGTGTCCACAAAGCCCAGGGAGGTGGTGATGAGATTTTGCAGGATCAGAGGGAACGCCAGCTTACAAAGATTCTGGTAAAAGCCGGCGCCCCGCCGCAGGTGGCGAAACATAAGATAACCTCTCGTTGATAGAATTACAGCATAGGCATCCGGGCGCCGTGATGCTCCCGTAAAATTTCAATCATTTTTGCCGCGGCGTGTACGTGGCAAAAATACTTTGACTTAAGCGCCTTGGGCGCATTCACCAGTGACCGATGTCACTGGTGGTAGGGGAGGTCGAGGGGGAGCCTGCTCCCCCTCGAAAATTCACAGCATGGGCATCCGGGCGTCGTGATGCTCCCGCAGGGCCCGGACGCATGCGTCGATGTCCGCCCGGGTGGTCTCCGGCCCGAAGCTTAGACGGATGACGCCGCCGGCCACCCGTTTGGGAAGCTTCAAGGCGGCCACGACGTGGCTGGGCTTGCCCTGGTGGCAGGCGGAGCCGGCGGAGATGCAGATGCCCCGGCTGCCCAGGTCGTTGACGATGTTCTGGCTGGGCCAGCCCACGAGGGACAGAGCCAGGATGTGGGGGGCCGTGCCGTCGGAGATGAGGCGGCAGTCGGGAATGGCGGTGAGCTGCTCGGCGGCGTAGGCTTTGATGTCCGCCATATGGGTGAGCTTGTCCGCGAGGTTTTCCGTCCGCAGCTCCACGGCCTTGGCAAAGCCCGCGAGCTGGGCCGTGGCCTCCGTGCCGGAACGGAGGGCGGATTCCTGGCCGCCGCCGGCCAGCAGGGGACGGGGATTGCGCACCCGCGGGCCGATGTACAGCGCGCCCACGCCCTTGGGGCCGCCGATCTTGTGGCCGGAGATGGTGATGAAGTCGGCGCCTGAGGATTTGGCGGTGAAGGGCACCTTTAAAAAGCCCTGGACGGCGTCGGTGTGCAGCAGCGTCTTGGGGTTTTTTGCCGCCAGACCCCGGGCAATGTCCGCAATGGGATAGACATTGCCCAGCTCGTTGTTCACCATCATCACGGATACCAGCGCCGTGTCCGGCCGGACGGCGTCAAGCACCTGCTCCGCCGTCAGATCGCCCTTGCCGTCGGGGGCAAGATACGTCACCTCATAGCCTTGCTTTTCCATCCACCTGCAGGCTTCCAGAACGGCGCTGTGCTCCACGGCGGTGGTGACGATGTGGCGGCCCAGATGGCGGTTTTGCCAGCAGGCGGCCTGGATGGCCCAGTTGTCGCCCTCGGTGCCGCAGGAGGTGAAAAACAGCCGCCTGGCGTTGCAGCCCAAAGCGTCCGCCACGGTCCCGCGCCAGGCCTCCACCTGCTTTTTCATATCCAGCCCCATGGGATACTGGGAGCTGGGGTTGCCGAAGCGCTCCGTCAAAACGGCGTACATGGCGTCCGCCACCTCCCGGGGCACCGGCGTGGTGGCGGCGTGGTCCAGATAAATCATCGGAGAAACTCCCTTCATTAGGTCTTGCTCATTGGGAAAATTAAAAGTATAATGATAGCCAACCTATTATATAGAGATTTCGAAGAAAGTGCAAGGAGATTCCATGAGAGTTGCCATTTACACCCTCGGGTGCAAAATGAATCAATACGAGACCCAGGCCATGGAGCAGCTGCTGCGGCAGAAGGGCCACCAGGTGGTGGATTTTTCTGAAGAAGCGGATGCCTATGTGGTCAACACCTGCTCCGTCACCGCCGTCAGCGACCAGAAGTCCCGGAAGGTCCTTCACCGGGTCCGCCGGGAACGGCCCGGCGCCGTGCTGGCGGTGTGCGGCTGCTACCCCCAGACCCATGTGGAGGATGTGCGGAAGCTGGATGTGGACCTCATCGCCGGCACCGGTGACCGGGCGGGCTTTGTGGACCTTTTGGAGCAGGCGGTGGAGGAGCGGAGGCCTCTGGAATTTGTGGACCGCTCCTTTGACCGGCGGCAGTTCGAGGTGCTGCCTGCCGGCGGCATGGAAAACCGCACCCGGGCCATGCTGAAGGTGGAGGACGGCTGCGTGAACTTCTGCTCCTACTGCATCATCCCCTACGCCCGGGGTCCCGTGCGCTCGGCGCCGCTGGAGACGGCGGCGGCCCAGGCGGCCCAGCTGAAGGCGGAGGGCTACCGGGAGATCGTCATCACCGGCATCGAGATCTCCTCCTGGGGCCGGGACTTGAAGAACGGCCAGAGCCTCATCGACCTCATGGAGGCCATCTCCCAGGCGGCTCCCGGTGTCCGGGTCCGGCTGGGGAGCCTGGAGCCCCGCACGGTGACGGAGGAGTTCTGCCGCCGGGCGGCGGCGCTGCCGGACCTTTGCCCTCAGTTTCACCTGTCCATGCAAAGCGGCTGTGACGCCACCCTCAAGCGCATGAACCGCAAATACGGCACGGAGCGGTATCTGGAGTCCGTGACGCTTTTGAACCGTTTCTTTGACCGGCCCGCCGTCACTACGGACATGATCGTGGGCTTCCCGGAGGAGACGGAGGAGGAGTTTGCCCAGACACTGGACTTCATCCGCCGCTGCGGCTTCGCCCAGATGCACATTTTCCCCTACTCCATCCGTCCCGGCACCCCGGCGGCGGCGCTGGAGCAGGTGCCCAAGGCCGTGAAGGAGGACCGGGCCCGCCGGGCCGCCAACCTGGCGGCGGACATGCACCGGATGTATCTGGAGGGCTGCGTGGGGCGGACCTATCCCGTGCTGTTCGAGCAGTCCCGGAACGGCAAGTTCTCCGGCCACGCCCCCAACTACATGGAGGTGCTGGCGGAGGGGACGGACCTGCACAACCAGGTAAAAAACGTCCGCATCACCGGCACAGACGGCCAGGTGTTGTTTGGACAGTTGGAGGCATGAGCGTATGAAGAGCCATTTTTTCGCCTATATTTCCCGGATGCGCTTCATCCAGCGGTGGGCCCTTATGCGCAATACCGCTCCGGAGAATGTCCAGGAGCACAGCCACCAGGTGGCGGTCCTGGCCCACGCCCTGGCGGTCATCCGCAACGAGAAGTTCGGCGGCCATGTGGACCCGGGAGCCGTGGCGGTGGCCGCACTGTACCATGACGCCAGCGAGATCCTCACCGGCGACATGCCTACCCCCATCAAATACGACAACCCCGCCATCCGCAAGGCCTACAAGGACGTGGAGGCCGTGGCAGAGAGCCGACTTGTGCACATGCTGCCGCCGGAGCTGCAAACGGTTTACGCGCCGATCCTCACCCCGGCGGACCCGGAGACGGAAAAGCTGGTAAAGGCGGCGGACAAGCTTTCCGCCTACATCAAGTGCGTGGAAGAACTGAAGGCAGGCAACCTGGAGTTCCGGGAGGCCGCCGCCCAGACCCGGGCGTCGCTGGAGGGCTACGGCCTGCCGGAGGTGGGGTATTTTCTGGACACCTTCATGGACAGCTTTTCCCTGACGCTGGATGAGCTGAAGTAGCGCGAGGAGAGACATATGGAGCAATATTTTGAAAAACTGCTGGAGACCCGGGCGGCATTGGAGTGCGCCCTGGTGTACCTGGCTGCCCAGAAGGCCGGCCCCGCCGACGGCGACAAGCTGCGCCAGCCCCTCAGCTACGCCATCGCCCGGGACATCGACTACCAGCTGGAGCGGGATTTTGACTTTCACCTGGCCATTGCGGACATCGCCGACAACGACTACCTCCGCCGCAGCCTCCAGAGCCTTATGGTGCAGATCACGGAGTATCTCAGCCGGAACCGCGCCCTGCTGCCGGAGGTGGATGACCAGTCCGCTTCCCAGCACTGGAACATCATGGTGGCCATCCTGGCCAACGACCCGGAGCGGGCGGAGCAGAGCATGCGATCCCACATGCAGTATGTGACCCGGCTGTACTCCCGGGAGCTGGATCGGGGACACCTGTAAAAAGCAAAAAAGAGGCCTGTGTCCGGACACAGGCCTCTTTTTTGTTAGGCGTGTGTTTTGTCAGCGAAGTGCAGCGCAAGACCCACTGCCAGACCCAGGCAGGCGGGCACCACCCATCCCATGCCGATGGAAAAGAAGGGCAGGGCCCGTCCGGCGGGTGCCAGCAGGGCGTCGGCGTGGAGGAAGGCCTTGGCCCCCTCCGGCAGGCTGTTCAGAAAGTCCAGGGCGGCGGCCAGGGCCGTGGGCACCGTCACCGCCACGAACACCCGCCGGTCATAGCCAAACCAGCCGCCTGCCAGGCTCAGCAGAATGAGGGTGATGGTCAGCGGATAGAGGAACATCAACACCGGCAGGGACAGCTGAATGATGCGGCTGAGGCCGAAGTTGGCCACGCAGAAGGAAAACAGGCAGAACACCACGGTATAGGCCTTGTAGCTGAGAGACTTGGGAAACAGCTCCGTAAAGGTGGAGGCGCAGGAGGTGATGAGGCCGATGGCGGTCTTGAGGCAGGCAAAGGTGACGGTGACGCCCAGCAGCACGCCGCCGAAGGTGCCGAAATAGTGGGTGCCGATGCGGTAGAGCCCCTCGCCGCCGTCAGCGCAGATGCCGTACACCGTCCGGGACTGGGCGCCCACCACCGCCAGCATGCAGTAGATGCCGGCCATCAGCAGGCAGCTGAACACGCCGGACTTGACAGTGCTGGCGGAGATGGCCTTGGGAGAGCGGACTCCCAGCTCCCGGATGGCGTTGATGAGCACGATGCCGAAGGCCAGGGAGGCCAGGGCGTCCAGGGTGTTGTAGCCGTCCAGGAAGCCCTGAAAGAAGCTCATGGCGGCGTAATTGCCCACCGGCTCCGAGGCGTTCACGGCGCCCATGGGCCGCAGCAGGGCCGTGACGGTGAGGATGCCGAGAAACAGCAGAAACAGGGGATTCAAGATTTTTCCCACCCAGGTGAGGATGCCGGAGGGCCGCAGGGAGAAGTACAGCACCACCAGGAAAAACAACGCCGAAAACACGCACAGGGTCAGCTTTGCGTGCTCCTGGGGCAGCAGGGGCAGCACGCCCACGCTGAAGGACACGGTGGCGGTGCGGGGAATGGCGAACAGGGGGCCGATGGTGAGGTACAGCAGGCAGGTGAAAAAGTAGCTGTACTTTTTGCCCACTAGGCACCCCAGCTCAAACAGGCCGTCGCTGCGGGAGATGCCCATGGCGGCGATGCCCAGCAGGGGCAGTCCCACGCCGGTGAGGCAGAAGCCCGCCACCGCCGGCCAGACGGCAGAGCCGGCCTGCTGGCCCATGTGGACGGGGAAGATCAGGTTACCGGCGCCGAAAAACAGGCCGAACAGCATGGAGGACAAAAACACATATTCTCTGGCGGTGAGTTTACGATCCATGGAAAGCTACCTCGTTTTCATTTAATTCAAAGTGTCGGCGTTCTGGGCGAACAGCTCCGCCACCCGCGCCGCCGTGGCGGGGCAGGTGGTCAGCTCCGGGTCCCGGGCCAGCAGGGCTTCCGCCGCCGCCTGGGCCTCCTGGAGCAGCCGGGTGTCGCAGCCGATGTCCGCCACCCGCAGGCCCGGCAGGCCGTGCTGCCGCTGGCCGAAAAAGTCGCCGGGACCCCGGAGCCGCAGGTCCTCCTCGGCGATCTTGAAGCCGTCGGAGGTCTTCGTCATGACCTTCAGCCGCTGGCGGGTCTCGTCGTTTTGATTGTCGGAGATGAGGATGCAGTAGGATTGGTGTGCTCCCCGTCCCACCCGGCCCCGCAGCTGGTGGAGCTGGGAAAGGCCGAAGCGCTCAGCGTTCTCGATGACCATGACGGCGGCATTGGGTACGTCCACCCCCACCTCAATGACGGTGGTGGACACCAGAATGTCCGCTTCACCGGCGGCGAAGGCGGCCATGACGGCGTCCTTCTCCCTGGGCTTCATCTTGCCGTGAACAAAGGAGACCCGCAGGTCGGGAAACACCTCCGCCTGGAGCTTTTCGGCGTAGGCGGTGACGGCCTTCCGCTCGTCGGGCAGCTCATCGTTCTCCTCCACCATCGGGCAGACGATATACGCCTGCCGCCCTTGTGATACCAGCTTGCGGAGAAACTGGTACACACGGGGATGGTAGCTGCCGGGGACGGCGTAGGTCTCAATGGGCTTGCGACCAGGGGGCAGCTGGTCAATGACGGACACGTCCAGGTCCCCGTACAGAATGAGGGCCAGGGTCCTGGGAATGGGGGTGGCGGACATGACCAGGGTGTGGGGATGCTGGCCCTTGGCGGCCAGGGCCGCCCGCTGGGCAACGCCGAAGCGGTGCTGCTCGTCGGTGACCACCAGCCCCAGGTCCCGGAAGTCCACTCCCTGGGACAGCAGGGCATGGGTGCCGATGATAAAATCCACCTCTCCCGCCGCCAGGCTGGCGGCAATGGCCCGCTTTTCCCGGGCGGGAGCGGAGCCGGTCAGCAGGGCGCAGCGGATGCCCAAAGGCTCCAGCAGGGGGGAAAGGCCCGCGTAATGCTGCTGGGCCAAAATTTCCGTGGGAGCCATCAGAGCCGCCTGCCGGCCGTTTTTCACCATAAAGTACACGCAGGCGGCGGCCACCATGGTCTTGCCGGAGCCCACGTCTCCCTGGCACAGGCGGTTCATGGGGGTGCTGCGCTCCATATCGGCCAGAGCCTCGTCCACGCAGCGGCGCTGGGCGTCCGTCAGCAGAAACGGAAGACGGTCATAAAAAGCAAACATATCCACGTAGTGACAGGGCTCCGCCTGTACCGCTTCCCGCCGCCGGCGCAGCCGCTTTAAGCCGATGGTGAACAGGAAAAGCTCCTCAAAGGCCAGCCGCCGCCGGGCAAGGTCCAACGCCTCGGCACTCTCCGGGAAATGGATGTTCTCATAGGCGTAGCCGATGCGGCAGAGGTGGTGCGCCTGCCGGACCTCGTCCGGCAGGGCGTCCGGCAGAATGTCGGCGCACTCGTCCAACCCCTGGCGGATGGACCGGGACAGCACCAGCTGGCTCACCCCCGCCGTCAAGGGGTAGATGGGTACGATGCGGCCCGTCACCTCCCGGCGGTCCGCAGGCTCCACCACCGGGGAAGCCATCTGCCGGCGCAGGAGGTTCCCCTCCGCCCTGCCGTAGAAAATATACGTTTCTCCCTGGCGGAGGTTGTTTTTCAGCCAGGTCTGGTTGAAGAAGGTCACATCCAGCACGCCGGAGTCATCCACGGCCCGGACCTTGACGAGGTCCATGCCCTTGCGGATGTGGGCGACAGTGGGGGACGAAGCGATCATGGCGGCCACGCAGGCGCTCTCGCCGGGGACCAGGTCCGCGATGCGCTTTAGCTCCGTGCGGTCGTCGTACTTCCGGGGGAACCAGCTGATGAGGTCCCGCAGGGTGAAAATGCCCAGCTTTCCCAGCGCCTTTGCCCGCTGTTCGCCGATGCCCTTGATCTGCCGCACATCCGTGCTCAAGTCCGCCATGGCCCACGCCACCACCTTTCCCATAAAGAATGCAAAAAATAGATATTTATTATATAATAGTTCCGAAGAAAACACAAGGAATCCCTCCATCACAAAAACAGGGAACCGGCGGCAAAAAAATGTGACCTTTGGGGGACTCCGGTCGTAAAAGAAGAAAAGGAGGTGACAGCCGTGGAGCAGCGGGAGGAGGTATTTGACCGGGTGTACCGGATGTATGGCCCGGCACTGTACCGCTTTTGCCTCATGCAGATGAAAAACGCCGCCGACGCGGAGGACGTGATGCAGGAGGTGTTCGTGAAGCGGCTGTACCAGGCGCCGCCCTTCCAGACGGCGGAGCACGAGCGTCGGTGGCTGTTCCGGGTGGCGCTGAACCAGTGCCGGGATGAGTGGAAGCGCGGATGCCGGAGAGAGCTGCCCCTGGAGGCGGCGGCCCTGGTGGCGGTGCCGGAGCCGGAGCGGGCGCTGCTGGAGCAGGTGGCGGCCCTGCCGGAAAAGCTGCGGACCGTCATCCACCTCCACTACTGCGAGGGCTATTCCCAGCAGGAGATCGCCTCGCTGCTGGGCATCACGGTGTCGGCGGTGAAAATGCGGATGAAACGGGGCCGGGAGGCCCTGCGGAGCAGTTGGGAGGGAGCGGAATGAATCGGTATGAAGAAGCCATGGCGCATTGCGCCCCTCCGGCGGAGCTGGAGGAGCGGCTTCGGCAAAAGGTGCTGGCGGCGCCTCCCGCCGGCAGCCATGTCCTGCGGCCCTGGAGCTTGGCCCGGAAGGCCGCTCTGGCGGCGGTGTTGACGCTGGCGCTGACGGTGTCCGTGGGGGCGGCGCTGCTGGTGGAGTGGGACGCCATCTTCACGGCGCGCTTCGGGCCGGAGGCGGCAGGCTCTCCGGTGGCGGAGAGCCTGTTTCAAAAGGTGGGCGTCACCTCTTCGTGCGGCGATGTGACCTTGACGGTTCGGGAGGCCGTGGGGGACAGCAAGAGCGTTTACCTCATTTTGGATTACCGCCTGCCGGATTATGTGGACCGGGCGGCGGTCCAGGCGGCGTGGGACAGTGAAACAGACCAGGTGGGCTGCCCGGATGTGCAGTTTTATGGCACGGGCGAGGTGACCTGGGAGGACCTTCTGGCCAGGGACGGGGAACGGTGGCCGGAGCTTGACTGGACGAATTACGCGTCCTACAGCCGGTACAGCGCGAGCAATGCCTTGACAGCCTATCGGTTTACAAACGGCTCCGGCTCCTCCGTATCGGGCCAGAGCTACGACCCGGACACCGGGACGCTGACGTATCTGGTGCGCTTCACCACCCAGTCCCAGACCCAGGACCTAACGGACCAGCCCCTGACGCTGCTGGTGCTGCCGCCCACCGTCACCGCGGCGGGCGGGGAGCAGGCGCTGGCGGACCACCCCGCCATCGTCACATTCCAGCCGGGATACACCGCCCGGGCCCGGCAGGGTCAGACGCGGGACCCGGAGGCCCAGTTTTCCGCGGAGGTCATCCTCTCTCCCCTGTCCATCACCGTGTCCTGCGGCAGTACGGACCTTGCGGACTGCGGTGCCCTGCGGCAGGCGGTGTGCCTTGTCTGGGAGGACGGCGGCGAAACACCGCTGGCCGCCGTGACCCAGGGGTACGGCGGCAGCGAGAGCAGCTACCAGGCGGACGGCCAGGTCCGTTACCGGACCAGCATCTCCGCCCAGTTCCTGGAGCTCCAGGACATCAGCCGGGTGGCGGCCGTCCGGGTGGGGGACCGCGAGGTTTCCCTGCAGCCGGAGGCATAAAAACGCGAAGCAGCCCGGGGCGGAAAATTTCCGCCCCGGGCCTTGTAACGAAATCCGTGGTTTTGCGTCCTATGTGTGAAAGGCGGTGAGGAAGTGGCTGCGTTTGAAGAGGTCTACCGGCGGTATTTCGCCGATGTTTACAAATACGTCCTGGCCCTCAGCCGGGACGAGACTGTGGCGGAGGAGGTGACCCAGGAGACCTTTTTCAAGGCTCTCACCGCCATTGGCAGCTTCCGGGGCCAGTGCCAGCTGCGGGTATGGCTGTGTCAGATCGCCCGGAACCAGTACCTGTCTTTGTGCCGGGAGCGGGAGAAATACGCGCCCGGCCCGGCGGAGGCGGCGGACGGCGGCATCGAGGAGGGCTTCGCCCGCCGGGAGGAGGCAAAAACCCTCCACCGGCTGCTCCACCAGATGCCGGAGCCGTACAAGGAGGTGTTCTCCCTGCGGACCTTCGGCGAGCTGTCCTTTTCCCAGATCGGGGAGCTGTTCGGAAAAACGGAGAGCTGGGCCCGGGTGACCTACTTCCGGGCACGGCAGAAATTGAAGGAGGCATACCATGGAGCATGACATTGTGTTTGACCTGCTGCCCCTGTACCACGACGGCGTGTGCTCAGCGGCCAGCCGGACGGCGGTGGAGGAGCACTTGAAGGGCTGCGAAACCTGCCGGCAGGCGCTTTCGGAAATGGATGCGCCTCTGCCGGCGGCGGAGGAACAAAAAAACGCCGCCGACGGAGCGGCGGTGAAGAAAATTTCCGAGGCGTGGCAAAAAGAGAAGTGGAGAGCCCGCGTCAAGGGCGCCGCCGTGGCGGCGGCGGTGTGCTGCCTGCTGTACGGTGGATTTTACGTTCTGACCAACTGGAACTGCGTCAAGGTCAGCACGGATGTGCTGGAGGTGACGGACTTAAACTGGACAGACGGGCAGCTGTCCTTCCACCTGTTCGTAAACGATGAAAAGGACCTGCGGGAGGTGCGCTATGAGTATGACGCGGCGGGAAACATGTACGTCGTTCCCCGCCGTCCCCTGCTCATCGGGGACCGCAGCACCGTCGGCGGCCTGTGGGACTGGGAGTATGACATTGATGTGAGGGCCTGCAGCGAAACAGCGGCGGAGCGGGGCGCCGCGGAGATCGTCCGCGTCTACCTGGGCCGCGGAGAGAGCGCCATTCTCCTCTGGGAAAAAGGCGGCCAATAAGAGCATCAAAAAGGCACCCGCCGGAACTCCGACAGGTGCCTTTTTAGCTGATATATTAAATCTTTGTGTTAATATAATCTACAAATCGATAGGTGACGCCGTTTTCCTCCACCGGCTCGCTGACGGACTCCACCTCCCAGCCCGGCAGCTTATCCAGGTTGGGGAAGAAGGTGTCCGCCTCCGGCGCGGCGGAATCCACCCGGGTGACGAAAGCGCGCTTGCACTTGGGCAGCAGGGCGGTATAGACGCTGCCGCCGCCGATGACCCAGAGCTGCTCCTCCTCGGTGCCGGCCGCGGCCTCCAGGGCCGCCTGGGGGCTGGGCACGATCTCGCAGCCCTCCCGGTCGAAATCCACCTTCCGGGTGATGACGATGTTCCGCCGGCGGGGCAGGGGCCTGCCGCCGGGGAAGGAGTCCAGGGTCTTGCGGCCCAGGATGACGGTGCCGTCAATGGTCAGGGAGCGGAAACGCTTCATATCCGTGGGCAGGGAGAACAGCAGCCCTCCCTCACAGCCAATGGCCCAGTTTTGGTCAACGACAACGATACAATTCATGTTAAAATCACCTCAGATGGCAATGGGGATCTTATCTTCAAAGGGAGCGGGGGTGTACCCCTCCAGGGAGAAGCTGGCGGGGGTGAAGTCATAAAAGCTGGTGACAGCGCTGTCCACCGTGAATTTTGGCGCGGGGGCGGGGGTCTGCGCCAGCATTTTTTCCACAATGGGCACATGGCGGTCGTAGATATGGGCGTCGGCGATGACGTGGACCAGCTCGCCGGGCACCAGGCCGCTGACCTGGGCGAACATATTGACCAGCACGGCGTACTGCACCACGTTCCAGTTGTTGGCGGCCAGCATGTCCTGGCTGCGCTGGTTCAAAATGGCGTTGAGCACGTTGCCGGAGACATTGAACGTCATGGAATAGGCACAGGGGTAGAGGTTCATCTCGTGGAGGTCCTGGAAATTATAGATATTGGTGAGGATGCGGCGGGAGGCGGGATTGTGCTTCAGATCGTACAGCACCCGGTCCACCTGGTCCATGTCCCCCTCGGGATAGTGGTGCTTCACCGCCAGCTGGTAGCCGTAGGCCTTGCCGATGGAGCCGGTCTCGTCTGCCCACTGGTCCCAGATCTTGGCATCCAGGTCGTGGATATTGTTGGACTTTTTCTGCCAGATCCACAAAAGCTCCTTCACCGCCGTTTTCCAGTAGGTCCGGCGGATGGTGAGGATGGGAAACTCCTTTTGAAGGTCATAGCGGTTCACGATGCCGAATTTCTTCACCGTGTGGGCGGGGGTGCCGTCCTCCCAGTGGGGGCGGACCTCCCGGTCCGTGTCCCAGACACCGTTATCCAGGATGTCCCGGCAGTTTTGAATAAAGAGTTCGTCGGCGCGGCTCATGGCGAAATCCTCCTGTTCATGGCGTTTTCTCTCATATTTTCATAGTATACCAAATCCCGGCGGCGGTGTATAGCTAAATTTTTGACGGAATTCGATTCCATTTTTGACCGAACCACCAAAGGACCCTCAAAAGTTTTGTATAGTTTGTTTGAAATTCTGGTTGAGAATTGGTAAAAACTGCGATAAGATAGGGCGGCTGAGACATGAAAGGGGGTGCTCCTATGCTGGACCGCAGCGAGGTTGGCAAGCGGGGATACTTGAACGAGGATTTCCGCCTGTTCCATTTGAAAGACAGCCGCGCCCAGAAATTGGATTACCATTATCATGAATTTGACAAACTCATCCTGGCCCTGGGCGGAAAGGTCTCCTACGTGGTGGAGGGCGTCACCTATTTTCTCCAGCCCTGGGACATGCTTTTGGTGCAGCACAACATGATCCACCGGCCCGTCATCGATCCGGCGGAGCCCTATGAGCGGGTGGTCATCTGGCTGGGGCGGGAGTGGCTGCAAACGCGCAGCGACCCCGGCGAGGCCCTGGACACCTGCTTCGATACCGCCCGGCAGCGGGGCTTTCACCTGCTGCGCTTCGGGGCGGAGCGGCGGCTGCAGTACATGCAGACCATCCAGCGGCTGGAGGAGGCTCTGGTGTCCCGGGAGTTCGGCGCCGCCCGCCTGGCGGACACCCTCTGCCAGCAGGTGCTCATCGGTGTGAACCGGGACATTCTCCGGGATCGGACTGCCCAGGAGCAGCGGGACAGCTACCGGGTGGACCCCAAAATGGACGAGATCCTCCGCTACATCGGGGAGCACCTGGAGGAGGAACTGTCCGTGGACGCCCTGGCCGGCCGCTTTTATCTGAGCCGCTATTATCTGATGCATCGGTTCAAGGCTGTCACCGGCTACACCGTGCACCAGTACATCAGCCAAAAGCGGCTGCTGCGGGCCGGTGAGCTGATCCGGGGCGGCGTGCCGGTGATGAAGGCGGCGGAGCAGGCGGGCTTTTCTGAGTACTCCACCTTCCTGCGGGCCTTCCAGAACACCTTCCACATGAGCCCCCGGGAGTTTCGGTGAGCAAACGAGATCGAGAGAGAAGAGAGAACTATGGAAACCAAGCAATTGACCGTGGAATTCAGCCGCCAGGACCTGCAGCGGCTCATCGTGCCTCTGGTGGTGGAACAGCTGCTGGCCATCACCGTGGGCCTGTTCGACTCCGTCATGGTATCCCAGGTGGGAGAGGCGGCCATTTCCGCCGTTTCCTTGGTGGATACCGTCAACGTGCTGCTGGTGAACGCCTTTTCGGCGCTGGCCACCGGCGGCGCCGTCATCGCGGGCCAGTACCTGGGCCGCCGGGAGCCCCAAAAGGCGGGGCACTCCGGTGAGCAGCTGCTGCTGTTCATGGGCGAGGCGTCTTTGCTGATCATGGTCCTGTTTTACCTGGGCAAGGGCTTTGTGCTGCATGTGGTGTTCGGCCAGGTGGAGGCCGATGTGGCTGCCTACGCCGATACCTATTATATGATCGTGGAGGCGTCCACGCCCTTCCTGGCCATTTACAGCGCCGGCGCGGCGCTGTTCCGGGTCATGGGCAACTCCAAGATCTCCATGTGGGTGTCCCTGGTCATGAATGCCATCAACGTCACCGGCAACGCTGTTTTGATCTTTGGCTTCCACATGGGAGTGGAGGGCGTGGCCATTCCCACCCTGGTGTCCCGGGCTACTGCCGCCGTCATCATGGTGGTACTTTTAAAGCGGCCCGGGCTTCCCATGCGGGTGGAAAAGCTCTCCCTGCGCCATGACCGCTACGTGGTGAAGAACATCCTGCGCTTCGGCGTGCCAAACGGCCTGGAGAGCAGCATGTTCCAGTTGGGAAAGATCCTGCTGTTGTCCACGGTGTCCGTGCTGGGCACCGCCTCCGTGGCCGCCAACGCCATCGGCAACACCATCGGCACCTTCCAGTGCGTGGCGGGCAACGCCCTTGGCCTGGCTCTTGTGACGGTGGTCTCCCGGTGCATCGGCGCCGGCAGCTATGAGCTTGCCCGGTTCTACACGAAAAAGCTGATGAAGACCACCTACCTTTTCATGTGCGGTGACATTCTGCTGATTGCGGCCCTGATGCCTCTCATCATGAAAATGTACAACGTGTCCCCCGAGGCAACAGATTACGCCCGGAAGATCATCCTCATGCATGGCTTCTTCGGTATGCTCCTCTGGCCTGCCGCCTTCACATTGCCCCAGGCGCTCCGGGCCGCCGGCGACACCCGCTTCACCATGCTGGTGTCCACTGTCTCCATGTGGACCATGCGGGTGGGCTTCGGCATCCTGCTGGGCCGGTACTGGGGCTTTGGCGTCCTGGGTATCTGGATGGCCATGTTTATCGACTGGGTCGTCCGGGTCCTCTTCTTCGTACCCCGCTTCCACGGCCATAAATGGGAGACCATGGGTTTGCGGGAGTAAGCAGTACATACGGAAAATCCGCGTTCTCCGGCAACGCCGGAGAACGCGGATTTTTTATTCCTCTTTTCCCTGCTCCGGCTTTACCTGGAAGGACTGGCGGAACTTCCGGGGCGACATGCCGGTGTGCTTGGAGAACTGCAGGTCGAAATAGTTTTGGGTGTCGTAGCCCACCAGCTCCGCGATGCGGGAGATGGGCAGGTCGGTGGAGATGAGCAGGTTCTGGGCCTCGCCGATGCGGCGGCGCAGCAGGTACTGCCGGGGGGAGTAGCCGCAGGTCTCCTTAAAGGCGTGGGCCAGGTAATAGGGGCTCACGTGGAGGACCTGGCCGATTTGCTGGAGGGTCAGAGCCTCGCTGTAATGCTGGTCGATATACTCCTTTACCCGCAGGCCCAGGGCTCCCTGCTCCGTTTCTGCCGGCAGCCGCTGGGGAGCGGCGCCGGTGAGGTAGAGGATGCGGCCCAGCAGGGACAAAAGCAGGTGGTGGCAGAAGGCCTCGCAGCCGGGCTGGTCGGCGGAGAGATAGCGGTACATCATGTCGTACAGGGTCCACAGGTCCTCCAGCTCCGCGCCTACGTGGTACACGGCGGGGGCGTCGTCGGGGATGAGGGCGTTTTCCCGCAGACCCGGCAGGCGCAGCCCGGCAAAGGCCACGCAGCAGCTGTCGATGGCGCCGTCGGCGCCGCCGGTGAGCTCGTCGTGGACCACGCCGCTGTTGAACAGCATTAAGTCGCCGGACTGGATGTCGTAGGTTTTTTCTCCAATAAGGAAGCGGGCATTTCCTCTGTGGACCAGCATGGCCTCGGCAAAATCCAGATGGGCGTGGAGCAGGCGGGGATGGGCGTTGTCAGAGGGGGCCCGGCGGCTGATGTAGAGCAGGCGGGGCATGTTGTCCGGCGTAAACACCGGCTGGAAGTCCCGTTTCACGAGACACTGGACCTGTAAGTCCGGCATGGGCGGTCCTCCTTTGGCGTGCCCGGCGGAGCGGACAGCAAGATTTTATAAATTTCCGGCAAAGGGGCCGGAGCGGGCCGGCGGAAGAAAGGGCGCGAACCGCGCAAAAAGCCTCAAACGTTGTGAAAATAACTAAAAATAAAGAATATTTTTGACAAAACAGGAAGGTAAACGATTTTTTCAAACTCGGCAAGAAGTTGAATGTAAATTGGCGGCCGCCGTGATATCATACAGACAACATCAAGGAGAACGAAAACAAGGAGGTGCCCGAAATGCTGTATACGATGGTTTGCATCCTGGCTCTGGGCGGTGCCGTGGTTCTGAACGGCTGATCCTGCCCAGACCACTTTCCCGAAGATCCCAGGCGGTACGCGGCTGCGTACCGCCTGTTTTTTGTTGTCAGCCGGCAGCCAGACGCAAAATGGCGGCCATGTCGTCCTCGTGGATGGGAGCGAGTCCGCCGAAGGGGAAGCCATTCGGCTTTTTGGCCCGGTGTGCAACCATGGCGGGGATGTCCTCGGCCTTGGCGCCGATCTCCGCGAAGGTGGTGGGCATGCCGATGGAGCGCAGCCACGCGGTCAGCCGCTCCACACCGGCCCGGGCGGTGTTCTCCGGCTGGCGGAAGTCCATCTCGCAGCCGAACACCCGCACCGCAAACTGGGCAAAGCGGGGGATGTCCCGGTCCATAACGTAGGTCATCCAGGCGGGGGTCACCACCGCCAGGCCCGCGCCGTGGGCGCAGTCATACAGGGCGGAGAGCTCATGCTCCATTTGGTGGCTGGCCCAGTCCTGCCGGCGGCCCACGCCGCAGAGGTTGTTGTGGGCCAGCATGCCCGCCCACATGAGGTCCGCCCGGGCGTTGTAGTCGTTGGGGGTTTCCAGGGCCTTGGGCGCGGCGGTGAGAATGGTTTTCATGAGGCCCTCGCACAGACGGTCCGTCACGTCCACATGCTCCGTGGGGGTGAAGTAGCGCTCCATGATGTGGGAGAGCATGTCTGTGGCGCCGCTGGAGGTCTGGTAGGCGGGGAGAGAACAGGTGTACCGGGGGTTCATGACGGAGAAAATGGGGCGGTAGACGTCGCTTTTGATATTGCCCCACTTCAAATTTTCTCCCTCCAGGGTGATGACGCTGGCGTTGGAGGCCTCGCTGCCGGTGGCGGACAGGGTCAGCACCACGCCCACGGGCAGGGTCTTCTCCGCCGCCTTTTTGGAGAAGAAGTCCCAGAAATCGCCGTCGTAGGGCACGCCCACGCCGATGGCCTTGGCGGTGTCGATGGCGCTGCCGCCGCCCACCGCCAGGATGAAGTCCACACCCTCCCGGCGGCACAGGTCGATGCCCTCGTACACCTTGCCGCTGCGGGGGTTGGGCTGGACACCGCCCAGCTCCACCCAGGGGATGCCGGCCTCCCGCAGGGAAGCAGCCGCGTCGTCGTAGGCGCCGTTGCGCTTGATGCTGCCGCCGCCGTAGACCATCAGCACCTTTGTGCCGCCGAAGCGCCGCACCAGAGCGCCGGTGTTCTTTTCCTCTCCGTCGCCGAAGGCAAACAGGGTGGGAGAGTAAAAGGTAAAGTTATCCATGAAAAAACCTCCAGAAAGATTTTAATACTGGCGTAAAGACCAGAAGAGCTGAAAAAGAAAAACAGATACGCCTACAATCAGGAAAAAATACAGTTTGTTTTTGGAAAATTGCTGTTCAGATGGGCTTCCTTGGCGAAGGTCCTCTGCGTCACCGAATTTTTCCCGCCGAATATCATCTATCGCGTTTAACCACCGTTTCAGCATATATTTGCCTTCTTAATATCCCAGCGTCCTGTCCACCAGGTTCACAAGAGGCCGTCCGGCGGCGTAGTTGGCAAGGTCCTGGCAGAACATGTCCACATTCACGTCGCAGGTGTAGCCCAGGGTCATGTTGCCGGAGACATGGGGCGTCAGAATGAGGTTCCGGGCGTTCCACATGGGATGGTCCGGCGGCAGGGGCTCCGGAACCATGACGTCCAGGGCGGCGCCGGCCAGCTTGCGGCTGTTCAGGGCCTCCGTCAGGGCGTCCTGGTCCAGGGCGCTGCCCCGGCCCACGTTGATGACGTAGGCGTCCGGCGGCAGCAGGGCGATGCGCTGCCGGGAGAGGATGTTCTCTGTCTCCGGGGTGGAGGGCAGCGCCATCACCAGGATTTTTGTCTCCGGCAGCACGTCGTCCAGCCGGGAGATAGGCAGCACCTCGTCAAAACCCTCCACGCTCCGGCCGGTGCGGCTGAGGCCAGTAATCCTGGCGGCGCCCATGCCCCGCAGACGCTGGGCCACGTTGAAGCCGATGTTGCCGGTGCCCAGGATGGTAAACGTATTGTCCCGGATGGAGCGGATGGGCAGCTGCCGGGACCAGCTGTGGGCTCGGACCACCGCCTCGTACTCCGGCATCCGCCGCAGCAGCATGAGGGTCACCATGACCACGTGTTCGGCAATGGTGACGCCGTAGCCGCTGGAGTTGGTCAGAAGGCACTGGGGATTGGCAAAGATGGAGGGGTCCTTGCAGTAGATGTCCACCCCGGCGAAGGAGCAGCAGTACCACCGCAGGGAGGCGGGGGCGGCTTTCAAAAGTTCCAGGTCGTGGGCGTAGAGCACCTCGCAGTGCTGCAGGCAGGCCCGGGCCTCCTCAAACTGGTCCAGGTCGAAAAAGTGGACGGAAAAGCCCGTCTCTTCAGCGGCTTTTTCAATTTGCGCCTTGTGCGCCGGCGTCAGAAATTCCAGATATACGCAAATATCACGGCTCATACGGTTCAAACCTCCTTGAAAATGGCCTCGCAGATATGCTCCGCCGCCCGCATGCCGTCCGCCGCGGCGGAGAGGATGCCGCCGGCGTAGCCGGCGCCCTCGCCGCAGGGATACAGGCCCCGGATGGCGGACTGGTACGTTTCGTCCCGGGGAATGCGGACCGGAGAAGAGGAGCGGCTCTCCACCGCCGTCAGCACGGCGTCCGGGTCGTCGTAGCCCCGCAGCTTCTGGCCCAGGATGGGCAGGGCTCCCGCAAGAGTGTCCGCAACGAAGGGCGGCAGGCACCGCCGAAGGTCCGTCCAGGTGACGCCGGGGCGGTAGCTGGGGGTCACCCGGCCGGGGCCTGCGGAAGGCCGGCCTGCCAGGAAATCCCCCACCCGCTGGGCGGGGGCGTGGTAAGTGCCGCCGCCCAGGTCGAAGGCGGCCTCCTCCAGCCGCCTCTGGAAGGCCACGCCGGCCAGGGGGTCGTCTCCGCCGCCGAAGTCCTCCGGCGTCACGTTCACCAAAAAGCCGCCGTTGATGTTCTCCTTGTCCCGGGCGAACTCGCTCATGCCGTTGGTCACCAGCCGGCCTTCCTCGCTGGCGGCGGCCACGACTTCACCGCCGGGGCAGACGCAGAAGGAGTAAGCCGCCCGGTGGTCGGGAAGGTGGCAGGAGAGCTTGTAGGTGGACACCGGCAGCCCGGGGTGGCCGGCGTACTGCTTATACTGGGCGGCGTCGCAGTCTGCTTGCCGGTGCTCGATGCGCACGCCCACGGCGAAGGGCTTGGCCTCCATGGGCACGCCCCGCTCATGGAGCATCTCAAAGGTGTCCCGGGCGGAATGGCCGGGACACAGCAGCAGGCGGCGGCAGGGCAGGGCGTAGCTGCCCGACCGCCCCTCCACGGTGACGCCTGCCACGGCGCCGTTTTGCAGGGTGATGTCCGCCAGGCGGCTTTCAAAGCGGATGTCCGCCCCCAGCTCCAGCAGCCGCTGCCGCAGGTTCACCAGGGTGATGTGGAGGTAGTCCGTGCCTACGTGGGGCTTGGCGTCGATGAGAATATCCTCGGGGGCGCCGCAGGAGACCAGCTGCTCCAGAATGAAGCGGTGGCGGGGGTCCTTGGTGCCGGTATTCAGCTTGCCGTCGGAAAAGGCGCCGGCGCCGCCCTCGCCGAACTGGACGTTGGACCGGGGGTCCAGGACGCCGGTGGACCAAAAGCGCTCCACGTCGGCCTTCCGGTCCTCCACCTTTCTGCCACGCTCCAGCAGGATGGGCCGCAGGCCAGCCCGGGCCAGCACCAAAGTAGCGAACAGCCCGGCGGGGCCGGCGCCCACCACCACCGGCGGCACCGCCGGCGCCGGCAGGGGACCGGGCAGTAAATAGCCCATGGTCCGCTCCGGCCGGGAGACTTTTTTGCTGTGGCAGCGCTTTAGGACGGAGGCCTCATCCTTCACAGCCACCTCCACGGTGTAGACCAGCTTCACGTCCTCCCGGGCGTCCACACTGCGGCGCAGCAGCCGCACTGACTGCAGGTCCTTTTCCCGGACCTTCAAAATGCGGGCCGTCTCCGCCGTCAAAGCGGCCATGCCGCCGCCGGGGGCCAGTTTGATGTTTTCAATCTTCAGCAAGGTGTACCGGCTCCTTCCTTTTATACACCGCTTATTTTAACACGGAACGCCTGGAAGGAGAATAGACTTTTCGTATTTTGGACGGGTTCACAATTGGTTTAAAAATCTTTCAGATGTTTTTAAGATATCTGCCCTATACTGAGACCAAAGCTTGAGGAATGAAGAAAATTCAAAAAGCGTGCAAATATTCTTCATGAATTGGACATAAAACCCTGGTATCCTCTGTTCTAACAACAGAAGAAACAGGATACCATGTTAGGAGGTATCAGTCATGTATAACGATGAAGAAAACCTGTATCATTACAGCTACCAGAAGGAGAATCAGCCGGGCACCAGCGGCTCCTCCGTGGATGACCAGCTGAACAGCTTCCAGTATCACGGCGGGCCTCAGCAGCCCGTGCAGGAGATGAAGCCTGTGAAAAAGAACCGTACGGGTCTGAAGGTCACCGCCCTGGCCCTGTGCTGCGCCCTGCTGGGCGGCGCCGTGGGCGGCGGCGTGGTCCACTTCGCCGAGAACCAGCCCGGCCAGACCAGCGTCAATGTCTCCAGCCGCCCCGCCACCCACGTGTCCGTCAACACCGTGGACGGCAAGACAGCCATGACCGACGCGGAGGTGTACGCCGCCGGCGTCAACAGCGTGGTGTCCATTAACGTTACCGGCACCTCGGGCACCAACTTCTTCGGCCAGCCGGTGCGGACGGCCTCCGCCGGCAGCGGCTTCGTACTGACAAAGGACGGCTATATCGTCACCAACTACCACGTGGTCAAGGACGGCGAGACCGTGAAGGTTACCATGTACAACGGCGATGAGTATGAGGCCAAGTACGTGGGCGGCGACGAGGATTACGACATCGCCGTCATCAAGGTGGAGGCCCAGGACCTGCAGGCCGTCACCCTGGGCGACAGCAGCAGCCTGAACGTTGGCGACCACGTGCTGGCCATCGGCAACCCCCTGGGCGAGCTGACCTTCTCCATGAGCGGCGGCATGGTTTCCTGCGTGAACCGGGCCATCAATGTGGACGGCACGCCCTTCAACATGATTCAGACGGACGCCTCCATCAACCCCGGCAACTCCGGTGGACCGCTGTTCAACCAATACGGCGAGGTGGTGGGCATCGTGTCCGCCAAGTACTCCAGCACCGGCAATGAGTCCGTGGAGGGCCTGGGCTTCGCCATCCCCATCAACGATGTGCTGGCCATGATCCAGGACATCATGACCAACGGCTATGTCACCAACAAGCCCTACCTGGGCGTCACCGCCGGCACCATGACGGAGCAGATGGCGGCCCAGTACCGCTACGATGTCACCAGCGGCGTGTTCATCTACTCCGTGGAGGAGGACGGTGCCGCCGCCAAGGCGGGACTGAAGATGGGCGACGTCATCGTGAAGGTGGACGATACGGACATCACCTCCATGGAGGATCTGACCGTGGCGAAAAAGCAGTATTCCGCCGGCGACACCTGCACCCTCACCATCTACCGGGAGGGACAGGAGACCACCGTGGAGCTGACGTGGGGCGCTGTGCCGGAGGACCAGCAGAGCAACATTTCTTCCCAGGACCAGCAGACCCAGAACGGTAGCCAGTACGGAAACGGCTATACCAACCCCAATGACCTGTTCAACTACTTTTTCGGCAACCGCTTCAGCGGCAACAGCTACCGCTCCAACGGCTGAGCGAAACGATCCCTTTCCGGCGTTTGACGGCGGCTTCGCGGCAGCAGCCGCGGCAAGGCCAAACGCCGCCAGTGCGACAGGCGCGGAAAGTAGTGAATATATAGCAGCGATCAACCAATCAATTTTCTCTCCTAATTTCTCAACGTGATTTTCCACCCTCTCAAAGGCAAGGCCCGCGGCGTTTTACGCCGCGGGCCTTGCCGCTGTCCGCAAGATCGGGCTCTTCAAAAAAATCCTGCCGGCGCGCAGATGGGATGAAACATTTTTATACGCCGCTTCGTCTTATATTATGTAAACAAATGAGACGCCGCTCTGACAGCAAGAAAACCAAAAACGGTGTCACATCTCGCAGAGTTGATTACATAATATATTTATATCGATATTATGACGCCTTATTGGATGGAAATTTCCAGGGCGGAGCAGACGAATACCGGGAAAGCTATGCGAAACGAGGAAAGGAACACAGCATGAAACACGTACGCAGATGGGCGGCGGCAGCCGTCCTTGTTTTACTTTTGGCCCAGCTTTTGACCGTTCCCGCAGGTGCCGCCAAGCTGGTGGCCATCACCTTTGACGATGGTCCCAATCAGACCTGGACACCCCAGGTGGTGGAGGCGCTGAACCAGCGGGGGGTGAAGGGTACGTTTTTCATGGTGGGCAGCTGGGTGGCCACCAAAGAGGACCTGGTGCGCAGCATGGCTGAGCAGGGCCATCAGATCGCCAACCACACCTGGGAGCATCTGAACTTGACGGGTCTGGACGCGGGAGAGGTGCGGCTCCAGGCGGAGCGGAGCCGGGAGCGGCTGGCGGAAGTCACCGGACAGAAAAATTTCTGGGTGCGCACGCCCTTCGGCGTCCGCACCCAGACGGTACTGAACAATATCGATTCTCCCCTCATTCTGTGGAGCCAGGACCCGGCGGCGGGAAAACAGGTGTCCGGTGAGAAAATGGCCCGGTCCGTCATCCGAAACATCAAGGACGGGGACATCATCCTGCTCCACGACAGCACCCAGGACAACCTGGATGCCGCCTGCCGTATCATAGACGCCCTCCAGCCCAGAGGCTATGATTTTGTGACGGTGGAGGAACTGTTCCGCCTGCGGGGCGTCACGCCCCGGAACGGCGTCATCTACAAAAGCGTGCCGCCTGCCGCCGATCCCCAGGCCTATGACGAAAACCGCCTGGAGAGCCACTGGGCATGGCCCGCCATCTCCCTCATGGAGGACACAGGCATCATGACCGGCGACGAAGAGGGCTGGCATCCCAACCGCCGCCTGACCCGGGCCGCGGCGGCGGTGGTGCTGTGGCGGGCAGCGGGAGAGCCCCAGGCCCGCCGGCGGGCGGACTTCCTGGACGTGCCGAAAAGCGCGTGGTACGCGGAGGCTGTGGCCTGGGCCGAGGAGGCCGGCGTCATCAAGGGCACCGGCGCCGGCCGGTTCAGTCCCGCCGCTCCCGTGACCCGGCAGCAGCTGTACGTCATGGTGGACCGCCTGCTGGACCGGGGAAGCGTGTCGGTTGGGACCGGGGAGGTCCGAAGCTTTGAGGACAGCTTTCGCATCAGCGGTTGGGCCAGGGAGGCGGTGGAGCGGATCGAAGCCCTGGGATTCACCTCCCGGAACGACCGGGAGCTGTTTCGCCCCCAGGACCCCGCCACCCGGGCGGAGGCGGCGGAGCTGGTGGCCTGGTATCTGGGGGTGCGGTGAAAAAGCGGAGAGCTGTGTATTTTCCGGCTCAGAACTTGTTCTTGATGACCTGGGTGGCTTCGCCGCTGGCAAGGTCCGTGTAGCGGACGAAGAGGGACACCTTGTTGTCCGGATTCAGCGCCTGCCACATCTGCTCCGCCAGCGCTTCGGCGTTGGGAGCGTCCAGGGTCACACGCTCCGGCTCCCCCTCGAAGGAGGGCAGGGGGGCGCCGTCGCCCATGTAGGTGTGGATGAAGCGGCCCTCGCCGGCGAGGGGATGGTCGTAGGTGTAGAAATAGCGGTGGCAGCAGCTGGGGTCGCCGTCGGCGGACTTCAGAATGGACAGCTGGAAGCTGCCGTCGGGGCCCATGAGGCCGGAGATGCGGGGGGTGTAGTTGGGGTAGTCCGGCTCGAACTCCCGGGTCTGGAGGGCGTCGGCAAAGGTCCGGCCGGCCAGCAGGCCGTCCCGGACGGTGTCGGTCTGGTCGCCGTTGGTGACGATCAGCTTGTCGCCCACCTGGCGGACGGGATGGTAGATGATGAGGCTGGGGTCCGTCATCTTAGAGGGGTCGTGGGCCTCCGTGCGGATGCCGTCCTCCGTGACGGTGAACACCCGGTTCCGGGAGTTTTCACTGCGGCCCATGATGAAATAGGCCGCCACGGCGAACTTGCCGTCGGCGCTGCGGCCCAGGACGATGCCCCGGCCGGGATAGGGATTGCTGCGAAGCTGCTGGGAAAGATCCAGTTTGTTCATGATGATGGCTCCTTATTTCAAAAGTTTCTTTCGTTCCTTGTAGTCCGGGAGGTATTGGGCCAGCAGGGCGTAAAAGGCGGGGCCGTGGTTTTTCTCCCGAATGTGGCACAGCTCATGGACCACCACCAAATCGATGGCCGCCTCCGGCTGGCGCATCAAAAAGCAGGAAAAGCACAGGCTGTTTTTCCCGCTGCAGCTGCCGTACCGTTTTTGGGCAGTGGTGATCTTGACGCCGGTGGGCCGGACGCCCATGACGCCGGCCCAGTAGGCCACCTTGGGAGGCAGGACTTCTTTGGCCCGGGCCTTCAGAGCGGCGATGTCCGTCTGGGTGGGGGGTGGCGGCGCCTCGGCGGCCCGCCGCCGCTGCCGCTCCAGATGGAGGGCGATCCAGTCCTCATGGGCGGCCACAAATTCGTCGATGCGTGTCTTGCTGGCCCGCAGGGGGGCGCGCACCAGCACCCGGCAGTCCCGGGTGATCTCCAGCGCCAGCGTCCGCCGGCGGGAGCGGATCAGTTCATAAGCACTCATGGTAGTACCTTATCATAGAAGTGTTGAAAACACAAGGAAAAAGGGAAGCGGTATGACCGCTTCCCTTTTGTTCATTCTGCTCACAGCGCCTCCATGGCGGCGTTGATGCTGTCCTCACAGGAGCGCATGGCCTGGATGGTCCGGTCCATCAGCTCCTCCAGAGTCCAGCCTAAGCGTTCCGCGCCGTCCCGGATGACGTCCCGGGAGCAGCCGGCGGCGAACTTCTTGTCCTTGAACTTCTTTTTCAGAGAGCTGACCTCCATGTCCTGGCAGCTTTTGCTGGGGCGCATCCGGGCGGCGGCGCCGATGAGGCCCGTCAGCTCGTCGGCGGCGAAGAGGACCTTTTCCATTTCGTGGGTGGGCTCCACATCGCAGCAGATGCCGAAGCCGTGGCTGCAAACGGCGTGGACCAGGTCCTCGCCGCAGCCGATCTCCGCCAGCAGCTCCGGGGCCTTTTTGCAGTGCTCCTCCGGCCACTTTTCGAAATCCACGTCGTGGAGCAGGCCCACGGTGGCCCAGAAGTTCGCGTCCTCGCCGTAGCCCAGCTCGTTGGCGTACCAGCGCATGACGCCCTCCACCGTCAGCGCGTGCTGGATGTGGAAGGGCTCGGAATTGTATGTTTTCAGCAGCGCCAGGGCCGCCTCTCTGTCGGGACATGCTCTCATGGAAATCGCTCCTTTGTGTGAATGAAATTGGTGCCAGTATACCCGGTTTTTTCCCGGTTTGCAAGCCCTTTCACGGCTCCCGGGGGTCTGGGTCGCCGTCCAGCGTGACGAAGTAATCGTAGTAGGGCAGCAGGAGCTCGAAGTCCCGCTTCAAGTGGTCCGCGATCTCCCGACTGAACAGCTCCTCCGTCAGCTTGTCCTGGTGGTAAATGGAAAAAGATTTCGCCTTGTACCAGGGCTTCAGCAGGGGGGAGGGGGCGGCGGAGCGGGGACGGCGATAGTCCTCCGTCTCCAAGAGGAATTCCTGCTGGCCGTTCAGCTTCCGGGTCAGGGCCTCCATGGTCCCGGGGTCCCGGTCGATACGGGCGCGGAGCTTGGCCATCGTCACGGGCTTGGGCATGTAATAGCCCATGCCGCAGGTCCAGCCGTCCGGCGACAGCTCAAACCAAAGGGTAGGGTGGGCCGTCCACTGCTCGGAGGGCTGCTCCACGGAAAACCACAGGCTGTCCTTATAGGGCCCCCGGCCGTGGAGCCGGCGGGCGTCCCGGTAGATGCGGGTGGTCTTGGAGATCAGGCCATAGTCCGGCCGCTTCTCCCGGATGAAATCATACATTTCAGCTCCCAGTTCTTTCATGGGCTGGTAAAATTGGGTCAGGTAAATGTCCTTGTGGGCCTCAAACCAGCTGCGCTCGTTGTTGAAGCGGATACCCCACATGAAGTCCACGGTCTCGTCGGTGAATCCGGTAAACATGGCGTCCTCCCATCGTATTCCAAAATCGAAGAAAGTATAGCACAAAACTTTTCCCGGGGCAATGGAGCAAAGGCATCAAAAAGTTCGGTCCGGAGAAGAATTCTCCGGACCGGGGATGTATGGCTGGTTTACGCCTCCGCCTGGGCGGCGGCTACGATGAGCTTGACGCAGGTGTCATAGCCCAGGGCGCCGCTGTCCAGGGTCATGTGGTAATTGCGGCTGTCGCCCCATTTTTTGCCGGTGTAGTGGTTATAGTAGTTGTGGCGGCTGGCGTCCTTTTTGGCCATGAGCTTTTGGATCTCCGTGGCGTTGGTGCTGCCGGTCATCTCGCTGACCCGCACGGCCCGGTGAACATCGTCGGCGTGGATGAACACGTTGATGCAGTCGATGCCGGCCTCCTGCAAAACCACGTTGGCGCACCGGCCCAGAATGACGCAGGGCCCCTCGTGGGCGAAGCGCAGGATGATGGCCTCCTGCACGTCGTGGATGGCGTCTTGAGTGTCCCGGTAGTTGGAGCTGGAGACGGCGCAGATGCTCTTGAGGATGGAGCCGGTCTTGGAGATGTCCTCCCCCTCGTCCTCCACCAGGTCGATCTCAAAGCCGCTGGCCTTGGCGGTCTCCCGGACGATGTCCCGGTCATAGAAGGGGATCTTCAGCGCCTCTGCCACCTGCTTGCCGATGGAGTGGCCGCCGGCGCCGTACTCACGGCTGATGGTAATGATCTTGTTCATCCTTAGTGTCCTCCGTTTCCCTGCCGCGTACGCGGTATATCACTGGCCTCATCATACCACATTCCCGCCGCCTGCGCAATGAAAAATGTCAGCCCTGGAGGCTCCGCTCCAGCAGACGGAGGATGGTGTCCGCGTGGCGGTACTCGTCGGCGCTGAGCTCATTGAAAAGCCGGCTGAGGCAGGGGTCCGTGGTGCCGTCGGCGGAACGGGCGTAGTTGAAGCCGCTGCACGCCTCCAGGTGGTAGCGCTCCCGCAGGGCGGCGCACCACTGCCCCACGCACACGGGGCCGTGGTGGACGGCGGGGCGGTAGCACTGGCCGGTGATGAGGTAATGGACCGCCAGCAGGCGGCGGGCGTGGCCGGCCTCATCGTCGGCGATGGCGCGCAGCTTCTGCCGGGCCCAGGCGGGGCCCTGACGGGCGATGGCAAGGAAATACTGCCGGTCCGACAGGGACTCCTCAATGAAGCCGGTGATCACCGCCAACATCTCACCGGCGGCGGTGCCCATGCAGCAGGGATTGGGCTGGGCGCCGGGCAGCTGGCTCTCCGGCGGGGTGGACGGCTGGCTTTCCGGCGGTGTGGGGGCGGCAGGCGGGGACGGCGGCTCCGCCCGGGGCTCCGCGGCCTCCGGAGCGGCCTGACGCATGCCGGGATAGGGCTCCAGGGTGGGCGCCACCCGCTGCCAGACGCGGTCGTACTGGCGGTAGTCATAGACCTGGGGCTGGTGCAGATCTTCTTCCATATTAGGTCCCTCCTTTCTCTCAAGTATATGCGGCGGCGGAAAAACCGTGCCTAAGGGATGGGCGGAAGCGCTTTTTCGGTTAAAATACCCAGGGAAAAGTCCGCGGCTGCGTTGCTTTTTCCGTTTGCTTCTGTTAGAATAGACAGGCTATGAGCATTTATTGCCAAAAAGGAGGTTCCATTTCATGCTGGAACTGAAATCAGTCAGCTATACCGTCCGGGAAGGGGACGGCGAGCTGGGAATATTGAAGGACATCTCCCTGACCATCGATGACCATAAGCTGGTGGTGTTCACCGGCCCCAACGGCGGCGGCAAGACCACCCTGGCCAAGATCATCATGGGATTGGTGAAGCCCACCTCCGGCCAGATCCTCTGGAACGGCCAGGACATCACGGACCTGGGCATCACGGAGCGGGCCCGCCTGGGTATCAGCTACGGCTTCCAGCAGCCCCCCCGCTTCAAGGGACTGACGGTCCGCGACCTGCTGACCCTGGCCAGCGGCGACGGGAAGCTGTCCAAGGACAAGTGCTGCCAGTACCTCACCAAGGTGGGCCTGTGCGCCAACGACTATCTGGACCGGGAGGTGGACGTGTCCCTCTCCGGCGGCGAGGTCAAGCGCATTGAGATCGCCACCATCCTGGCCCGGAACAGCCAACTGATGATCTTCGACGAGCCGGAGGCGGGCATCGACCTGTGGAGTTTTGCCCGGCTGACGGAGACCTTTGAGCAGATCCATGCCGGCGGCACTGCCACCATGATCATCATCTCTCACCAGGAGCGCATCATCTCCCTGGCGGACGAGGTCATCGTGGTGGGCGACGGCACCATCCGCCACCGGGGCAGCGCGGCGGACATCCTACCCCAGATTTTGGCGGACACCCTGGGCGCTTGCCCGGTACTGACGAAGGGAGGCGACGCGCAATGATGGACAACGAGATCGACCGCGAGCTTCTGGAAAAGATCGCGGACATGCTGGGCAAGCCTGTGGGCGCCTTCAACATCCGCAAGGACTCCGGCTGCGACGGCCGCCAGTCCACGGAGCACATTGAGATCACCAGCAAGACCGACGGCAAGAGCGGCATCGACATCCGCGTTAAGGACGGCACCGTCGGCGAGACCTGCCACATCCCCGTCATCATCACCAAGCCCGGTATCGAGGAAATGGTGTACAACGATTTCTATATCGGCGAGAACTGCAATGTGGACATCGTGGCCGGCTGCGGCATCCACAACTGCGGCGACCAGACCAGCCGCCACGACGGCCTCCACACCTTCTATGTGGGCAAAAACTCCCACGTCCACTACACGGAAAAGCACTACGGCGAGGGCGACGGCAAGGGCGGCCGCGTTATGAATCCCCAGACGGTGGTGTATCTGGAGGAGGGGGCCTCCATCCAGATGGACACCACCCAGATCCGGGGCATCGACTCCACGAAGCGCTACACGAAGATCGTCTGCGGCAAGGGGGCCGAGGCCGTTGTCACCGAGCGCCTGCTGACCCACGGCGAGCAGGTGGCGGAGAGCGACATGGAGATCGTCCTGGACGGCGAGGACTCCAAGGGCCGGGTCATTTCCCGCTCCGTGGCCCAGGATACCTCCAGCCAGGTGTTCTATCCCCGCATGGTGGGCAACGCCCAATGCTTCGGCCATGTCCAGTGCGATTCCATCATCATGGGGGAGGCCAAGATCAAGTCCATCCCCGCCATCACCGCCAACTGCACCGAGGCCCAGCTGGTCCACGAGGCCGCCATCGGCAAGATCGCCGGCGAGCAGCTTTTGAAGCTGGAGACCCTGGGACTGACGGAGGAGGAAGCCGAGGACTGCATCCTCAAGGGCTTTTTGGCGTAACGAATAAAACAGTGACGGCAATTTTGCCGTCACTGTTTTTCTTGTTCGCATAAATCGTCCAGGCTGACTTGATAATAATCTGCCAGAGCAATCAGTGCTTTTAGCCGAGGAACGGTTTGCCCGGATTCATAGCGGCTATATGTTTTGACGCTGCATCCTAAATGTGCAGCAACGTCAACTTGACGTTTGTGCTGCTGCTCCCGCAATTGCTGCAGGCGAAGAGAAATCATTTATATCACCTCGCAGGCAATATAACAGAAAATATCACAAAAACGGCGTTTTTGGACAAGCTGTCCTAAAGAAGCCTCGCAGAGTTTGCCGCCCGCAGGCGGCAAATAAAGTGAAATCATTTTTCGGCGCGGCGTGTACGTGGCGAAAAATACAACTCACTCCGCAAGTGTGCGAGTTGTGCGGCAGAGCCGCACAAAGAGTGCGCGCAGCGGAGTGCAAACTTTTTCCCCCAAAAGCCGAACAGACTTTTGGGGGGAATGGAACCGCCCGGACCATCGTCCGGGCGGTTCGCGTTTTTCATTCCATGGAGATGATATAGTAGTAAACAGGCTGGCCGCCGGAGAGAATGGCCACCTCCGCATCGGGACAGGCGCTTTCAAATACGCCGGCCGCCTTCTGGGCGTCCTCCTCGGACACATCCTCGCCGAAGTACAGGGAGATGAAGGATGCCTCCCGCTCCACAGCGTCCGCCGCCAGCTTTTCCAGCAGGGTGTACAGGCTGCTGTCGGTGCCGAAGAGCTTGCCCTCCTCCAGGGCCAGGTAGTCGCCCGCCTTGATGTCAAAGCCGTCGAAGTCGGAGTTCCGGGCGGCGTAGGTGATCTGGGCGGTGGTGACGGTGGAGAGGCTGTCCGTCATGGCGGCGGTCAGCGTCTCGGCGTCGGGGGCCTCAAAGTCCACGTTCATCATGGCGGTGATGCCCTGGGGCACGGTCTTGGTGGGGATGACGATGACATTCTTGTCCGTCAGGGCATCGCACTGCTGGGCGGCCATGATGATGTTGCCGTTGTTGGGCAGCACGAACACGGTCTCCGCGGGGATCTTGTCCACCCCCGCCAGGATGCTCTCGGTGGAGGGGTTCATGGTCTGGCCGCCGGACACCACGCCGTCGGCGCCCAGGTCCTTAAAGACCGCCGCCAGGCCCTCGCCGGCGCAGACGGCCAGGAAGCCGTACTTCTTCTCGGGAGCGGCCACGGTATGGCCGGCTTCCTCGGCGGCGGGAGCGGCTTCCAGCTGGGCTTCCACCTCATCCAGGTCGTCGGTGCTCTGGGCCTTCCGGCCGGCGGCCAGGTCCTCCGCCTGGGTGCGCATGTTCTCGATCTTGGCCAGCTCCAGCGTGCCGTATTTCTGGGCCTCGTTCAAGGCACTGCCGGGGATGTCGGTGTGGACGTGGACCTTGAAGGCCTCTTCGTCCTCGCCGATGACCAGGCTGTCGCCGATGCTGTTCAGGTATTCCCGCAGGGGCTCCAGGGACTTTTCGGAGGTCTTGCGGACGATGAACACGGTGTCAAAGGTGAAGGTGATGTCCTCGGCGGAGAGGGCGGCGAAATCCGCCTTTTCCTGGGACTGGGCGTCCTCCGCCACCTCCGGCATGGGCTCGCCCCGCAGCTCGGCCAGCATGCCCTCCAGAATGAGGAGGTAGCCCTTGCCGCCGGCGTCCACCACGCCGGCCTTTTTCAGCACGGGGTTCATGTCGGTGGTCTGGGCCAGGGCCTCGTAGCCCACCCGGATGGCCTCCTCCAGCACCTTTTCCACGTCCGCTTCCTCCGCGGCGGCGTCCACGGCGGCCTTGGAGGCCAGGCGGGACACGGTGAGGACAGTGCCCTCGGCGGGCTTCATGACGGCCTTGTAGGCGGCGGAGACGCCCTCCTGCATGGCGGCGGCAAAGGCGGCGGCGTCGGCGGTCTCCCGGCCCTTGAGGCCCTTGGAGATGCCCCGGAACAGCAGCGAGAGGATGACGCCGGAGTTGCCCCGGGCGCCCCGCAGCAGGGCGGAGGCGGTGGTGTCGGCGGCCTTGGTCAGCGTGGCGGGCTCGCTTTTGCGCAGCTCCGTCACGGCGGTAGCGATGGTCATGGACATATTGGTGCCGGTGTCGCCGTCGGGGACGGGGAACACGTTGAGGTCGTTGATGGCCTGCTTCTGGGCAGTGATGGCGGCGGCACCGTGGAGCACCATCTGCTTGAACAGCACGCCGGTGATCTGATTGTTCATGTCGTTACTTCCTCCCTCACAGGGTCATGGAATCCACGCACACGTCAACAGCCTTGACGGTGACGCCGGTATTCTTGGTGACAACGTAGCGCACCTCGTTCATGATGGAGCTGCAGACCGCGGGGAGGTTGACGCCGTTTTCCACAATGATGTGGAGCTCGATGGAGATGGAGTTGTCGTCGTGATAGGTGATGCTGACGCCTTTGCTCATGGCCTCCCGCCGCAGCAGGTGCACCAGGCCGTCGGTCATGGAGCGGTAGGCCATGCCCTTGACGCCGAAGCAGTTGGTGGCGGCGATGCCGGTAATGTTGGAGAACACGGCGCTGCTGACGGAGATCTCACCTTGATCGGATTTAAATTGAATCATGAGAACGTCCTTTCTTTCCCAGTATTGTCAGGAAGAGGCGGGCGGAGCCGCTCTTCATAGCGTATACGGAACGGTGCATACTTTAAGGATTATATTATAAACGATTCCCCTGTAAAGTACAAGTCCCAAAAAGTCCTGCCGCGGCTATTGAAAAGCGGCGGACTTTGACGTAAAATAGGACAGAATTTGTAAGTCGTTTCCGGGCTGCGCCGCTGCGGAGCGCGGAAAGGTCGTGTCACCGTGAAAAAAGGACCGGTTTATGTCCTGATCTGTTATATCCTGTGGGGTGTCCTGCCGGTATTCTGGAAGATGCTGGCGGCTGTGGATTCCCTGTATGTGCTGGCCGGACGCATCGTGTGGTCCCTGGTGTTCATCTCCGCCATCCTGGCGGCGCGGCGGAGCTTCGGCGCCGTCCGGGCCGTGCTGGGGGACCGGCGGGAGCTGGGGCGGCTGGTGCTGGCGGGCATTACCGTGTGCGTCAACTGGGGGTCCTACATCTGGGCCGTCAACAGCGGCCACATGCTGGACGCCAGCCTGGCCTATTATATGAACCCCATCCTGGCCATCCTGCTGGGCACCGTGGTGTTCCGGGAAAAGCTGACGGGGCTGCAGTGGCTGTCCGTGGCGGTGACGTTCACGGGCCTGGTCATCACCATTCTCCGCTACCGGCAGATCCCCTGGATCGCCCTCATCATCGGCGGCAGCTTCGCCGTGTACGGCGCCATCAAAAAAGGCGTCCATGCCGAGTCCGGCGTGTCCGTGTTTTTTGAGACGCTGACGCTGGCGCCCTTCGCCCTGGTGTTTATGGCGGCGGCGGAGGTCCGGGGCGCCGGCGCCGTCGGCGTGCTCCATGGCTGGCAGTGGCTGCTGCTGCCCGCCGCCGGCGTGGTCACCACTGTGCCGCTGCTGTTTTTCGCCAAGGGCATCAAGACCACACCCATGACCCTCTCCGGTATCTTGATGTATATCAACCCCACGCTGCAGCTGCTGCTGTCCGTGCTGCTGTACCAGGAGGCGTTCACGACAACCCACGCCATCCTGTTCGGCTTTGTCTGGAGCGGCCTGGCGCTGTACCTGCTCTCCAGCCTGCTGCGGGAGCACAAGCACAAAAAGGAGGAGACCCTATGCGAGTGATCACCGGAAGCGCCCGGGGCCGCCGGCTCAAGGAGCTGGAGGGTATGGAGACCCGCCCCACCACCGACCGGGTGAAGGAGGGACTGTTCAGCGCCCTGCAGTTCGACATCGAGGGCCGCCGGGTGCTGGACCTGTTCGCCGGCACCGGCCAGCTGGGCATCGAGTGCCTCAGCCGGGGCGCTGCCTCCGCCGTGTTTGTGGACCGGCGGGCCGACGCCGTGAAGCTCATCCGGGAGAACCTGCGGCTGACGGAGCTGGAGGACCGGGCCCGGGTGGTGGCGGGAGATTCCATGGAGTATCTCAAGAGCATCCGGGAGCCCTTTGACATCATTTTCCTGGACCCGCCCTACGCCGCGGGGCTTTTGGAGCCGGCCATCGCCCACATCGCAAAGTTTGACATTCTGGCGCCGCATGGTATAATTGCAGCAGAACATCCCGCGGACCGGGTGCTGCCGGCCCTGGCGCCTCCTTACCGGGTCCACCGCACGTACCGCTACGGGAAGATCGCCTTGACCCTTTACCGCCGCGGCGGAAATGAACAAAATGAGGAATGACCCATGACAACAGCCATTTGTTCCGGCAGCTTTGACCCCATCACCCTGGGCCACCTGGACATCATCCGCCGGGCGGCGGCCTGCTTTGACCGGGTGTGCGTGTGTGTCAGCCCCAATGCCGAAAAAAAGAACCAGATGTTCACGCCGGAGGAGAAGCTCCTCCTGGTGCGGACCGCCGTGGCGGACCTTCCCAATGTGGAGGCGGAGCTGTGGCCGGGCCTCCTGGCGGATTTCGCCGTGGATCACGGCGCCACCGCCATCGTCCGGGGCGTCCGCAACACATCGGATTTTGATGTGGAATACCAGCTGGCCCTCATCAACCAGGATATTCATCCGGGACTGGAGACCATGCTGCTGCCCGCCTCCGCCGCTTACCAGCACTTCAGCTCCTCCATGGCCCGGGAGATGATCCGCTACGGCCAGCCCCTGGAAGCCTATCTGCCCGCCTCCATCATTCCCATGGTGCGGGACTTCATCGAGAAAAAGGAAGGATGAATCAACATGGCAAATGATGTCAACCGCCTGATCGATATGCTGTACGAGCGCATCGAGGACGCGAAGTCTCCGGCGCTGAAGCCCAATATGAGCATGGTGGACCGGGATGAAATGCTGGACCTGCTGGACGAGCTGCGGGCCGCCCTTCCCGTGGAGATCAAGCGGGCCCAGGAGTTGCTGGCCGCCCGGGAGAAATTCGTGGACGACGCCAAGCGGGACGTGGACCGCATGATGCGCCAGGCGGAGCTGGAGGCCAAGACCAAGGTCTCCGAAAGCGAGGTGCTCTACGCCGCCAAGGAGAAGGCCCGGCAGATCATTGCCCGGGCGGAGGAACGCTCCCGCCAGCTCTACCAGGTGGCCAACGAATACGCCGAGGACGCCCTCGCCCGCACAGAGGAGGCCGTCCAGGCCGCGTTGGACGAGGTGAAGCAGTCCCGTGTCCGCTTCCGCACCGCCTCCGCCGCCAAAATGCAGGAGCAGCGGGATAAGCTGGAGGGCAAAAATGACCTCGATTCCTCCGCCCAGGAGGAGTGAGATGGTCCGGTAGACCGTAACACAAAAATTTGTAAAAAATGACGAAGGCCTTGAGAAAAGACGTTCAGAAAAAACAAGATTTTGTAGGAAAATTGATAAAAAGTAACACTCGGCACAAAATGTTGTGCCGAGTGTTGCTTTTTATTTTACGTAAACTGGAGAACCTGGGGTCGAACATCTGTTTTAAAAGGCGGGTTTTGACGCAAAAAGGCGAAAAATGGGCTGTTTTTCCAGGGCTCCGGTCGCAAAAAAATCCTTGCATTCCGGGAAAATATCGCTTATACTCAAAATACATGGTGGGGATTTGTGGGTAATTAGTGCATCCAAGTGCCACATGAACCCTATTTGGACCCTAAAAACAGAAAAAAGGGGGGCGGCGTCCATGGCACGGCTGATGGGAAAATCCAATAACAGCATCGACTCCAAGGGCCGCCTGGTCATCCCCTCCGCCATGCGGGAGGCTTTGGGAAACCTCTTTTATATCACCATCGGCGCGGAAGGGTGCCTTACCATCTACCCGGAGGCCAAGTGGGAGCAGATGTCCGAGGATATGGACGAGCTGTCCTACACAGAGGCCCGGGCACTGACGCTGCTGTACGCCAACGCGGTGCCCTGTGAGCCGGACGGCCAGGGCCGGGTGCTCATCCCCGCCAACCTGCGCAAGCACGCGGGACTGAAAAAGAGCGCCACCATTGTGGGACTGAACTCCTTCGCGGAGATCTGGGACGAGGAGACCTGGGCCAAGCGGGAGCAGGACATGCTCAGCAGCAACAATATGGCGGCGGCCATGGACGCACTGGCCCGTGCCCGCCGCAGCCGGGGGTAAGCCGCCATGGAATTCACCCACAAGCCCGTGCTGCTGCACGAGTGCATCGAAGCATTGAACATCCGCCCCGACGGGGTGTATGTGGACGGTACGCTGGGCCGCGCAGGGCACTCCATTGAGATCGCCCAGAGGCTTGCCACCGGCCGGCTCATCTGTATCGACCGCGATATGGCGGCCATCGAGGCGGCAAAGGTCCGCCTGGCCCCATATATGGACCGTGTGACACTGGTCCACAGCAATTTTTCGGAGCTGGGCGGCGTCCTGCGGCAGGCAGGCGCCTCCGGCGCCGACGGGATGCTGTTCGACCTGGGGGTATCCTCTCCCCAGCTGGACGACGCCTCCCGGGGCTTTTCCTACATGCAGGACGCCCCGCTGGACATGCGGATGGACCTGGACGCGCCCTTGACAGCCTATGAGATCGTCAATACCTGGAGCGGCGAGGAGCTTCGCCGCATCCTGTTCGAATACGGCGAGGAGCGCTACGCCCCCGCCATCGCCAGAGCCATCGTCCGGGCCCGGGAGACCCGGCCGGTGGAGACAACTTTGGAGTTGGTGGACATCATCAAGTCCGCCATGCCCCCCGCAGCCCTGCGGGAAAAGCAGCACCCCGCCAAGCGCAGCTTCCAGGCCATCCGCATCGCTGTCAACGGCGAGCTGGACGCCCTGCCCCCCATGCTCCGGGCGGCGGTGGAAGGGCTGAACCCCGGTGGCCGGCTGGCGGTCATCACCTTCCATTCTCTGGAGGACCGCATCGTCAAGCGCACCCTGCAGGACCTGGCCCGGGGCTGCACCTGCCCACCGGAATTTCCTGTCTGCGTGTGCGGCAAAAAGCCGAAGGTGAAGCTCATCACCCACAAGCCCATTGTCTCCGGCCCGGAAGAGCTGGCAGAAAATCCAAGGGCCCGCAGCGCGAAGCTCCGCGTGGCGGAGAAGTGTGAGACATTTGACCTGTGACAGCGTTCACGGGATTTTCTGCCTCGCCGCGAAAGCGGCGTCCAAGCGTTTTGGCGTCAGCCAAAACCTTGAAATCGGCGGGCTCTGCCTGACGATTTGAGTTCGACAGGGCTCCCGGAAAAGCGGAGCTTTTGCGGGGATAAATCCAAGGGCCCGCAGCGCGAAGCTCCGCGTGGCGGAGAAGTGCGAACCATTTGATATTTGAGGGAACGGCCGGACAAGCCGTTTGTGTGTGAGATACGAAAGAGGAGGGACCCCAGGTGGCATCAGCAGCGAAGGACCTGCGGTACAATCACAGAAATGCCGTATACGGCAGTCTGGCATATGATCTGGACCGGGAGCTCCGGGAGCGGGAACTGGGCCATGCCGGCGAAGCGCCCCTCCAGCGGGAAGTGGTGGTGGAGCGCCCCAAGGTCCGCAGCGTTTCCAAGGTCCAGACCCGGGAGCGGCAGCACCTGTCCGCGTTTTCCGTGGTGGGCTTCACAGCGGTGGCGGCGCTGGCGGTGCTGGTGCTCATGAGCTATATCCAGCTGACGGCCCTGTCCGCTGAGACCGTGTCCCTAAAGAAGCAGCTGAGCGCCCTGGAGACGGAAAACGTCACCCTCACTGCCCAGTATGAGCGGATGTTTGACCGGAATACCGTGAAGGAGGCGGCGGAGGCCGCGGGCATGAGCAAGCCCGGCAGCAGCCAGATCTATTACATCGACCTGAGCGACGGCGACAGCGCCGTGGTCTACCAGCAGTCCGATCCCGGCGTCCTCAGCCGCCTGCTGACATCGCTTCATCACGGGTTTTATGCGGTGGTGGAATATTTCAACTGACCGCCGCACTATAATGCACTGACAGTGGGGAGTAAGAAGGTTACGCTTTCTTACTCCCCGTTTGCGACAAAACAGGAGGCAGCAGAACCATGGCCAACAAATCCCCCAGAAAAAGTGAAGCCGCCCGCAGGGCCAACCAGGTGGTCCGGGGCCGGACGCTGCTGATGATGGTGCTGCTGGGCATCGTCACGTTTTTGCTGCTGTTTTGGAAGCTGTACGACCTGCAGATCCGCCAGCATGACGAGCTGCAGGAAAAGGCTGTGGCCCAGCAGACCCGCAGCACCGTGGTGACGGCCTCCCGGGGCACCATTTATGACCGCAACGGCCTGCCCATGGCCATCTCCGCCACGGCGGAGACCGTGTGCGTCTCCCCCAAGGACATTGTGGAATATGTGGAGGACCAGCAGAAAAAGCAGGAGGCCGCCGCGGCGAAGGCCGCGGAAAAGGGAGAGGCGTATACGCCCGGCAAGATCCGGGACGCCGCGTACATCGCCCGGGGCCTGGAGCGGCTGCTGGGCGTGGACCAGGAGACCATTCTGAAAAGGATGGAGCGCACCTTCTCCCAGTATGAGATGGTGAAAAAGAAGGTGGACCAGGAGGTCGCCAACGATGTCCGCCGCTTCATCAACGGCGAGATCGACGACGAGGGCAACGAGGTCCCGGAGGACCAGCGGGTAAAGCTCCGGGGCGTTTGGATGCAGCCGGACGCCAAACGGTATTATCCCTACGGCTCCCTGGCCGCCAACGTCATCGGCTTCGTGGACGGCGACAACCAGGGCGGCGTTGGCCTGGAGGCCAAGTACAACAGCGTCCTCTCCGGCACCGCCGGACTGACGGTCACCGCCAAAAACGCCGCCGGCAGCGACCTGCTGTACCAGTACGAGCAGTATTACGACGCGGAAAACGGCAAAAACCTGGTTCTGACCCTGGACAGCAACATCCAGTACTACCTGGAAAAGGGCATTGAGAGCATGGCGGATAAGTTCGACGCCGCCAACGGCGCCACCGGCATCGTCATGGATGTGAACAGCGGCGCGATCCTGGCCATGGCCTCTTATCCCAACTACGACCTCAACGACTACGGCACCGTTTATGACGACAAGCTGAAAAGCAAGCTGGACACGGCCCTAGCCGACCTGGAGCAGAAAAAGGGCAGTTATGCCACGGAGGAGGACTACCAGGCGGCGGTCAGCAAGGCCACCAGTGATATTTTGAATACCCAATGGCGGAATAAGTGCATCGACTCCACCTACGAGCCCGGCTCCACCTTCAAGCCTCTGACCCTGGCGGCGGCGCTGGAGGAGGGTGTGGTGAACATGAACACCACCTTCAACTGCACCGGCTCCATCAAGGTCCAGGGCTGGAGCAAGCCCATCGGCTGCTCCCGCCGCACCGGCCACGGTACCCAGACCCTGGAGGTGGCCACCGGAAACTCCTGCAACCCCGCCTTTATCACCATGGGCCTGAAGATCGGCACGGACCGCTATTACGATTATCTGGAGTCCTTCGGCCTCATGGAGCCCACCGGCGTGGACATGATCGGCGAGGTGACGGGCATCTTTTCCAGCCGGGAGCGGTTCAACACCAACGTGGTCTCCCTGGCGTCCTACGCCTTCGGCCAGACCTTCAACGTCACGCCTCTGGCGCTGATCCGGGCCCAGGCGGCCTGCATCAACGGCGGCTACTTGTATACGCCCCACGTGGTGGAGCAGATCCTGGACGACGAGGGCAACATCGTCTCCCAGCACGATTCTACCCCTGTCCGCCAGGTCATCAGCGAGGAGACCTCTGATAAGGTCCGCCAGTGCCTGGAGTACGTGGTGGCAAAGGGCACCGGCAAAAACGGCCAGGTGGCCGGCTACCGCATCGGCGGCAAGACCGGCACCGCCGATAAGACCGGCACCGGCGACGTGGTGGTGTCCTTCATGTGCTTCGCCCCCGCGGACGATCCCCAGGTCATCATGCTCATCACCATGGATACCCCCAGCCGTACTACCGGCACTTATGTCTCCGGCGGCAACATGGTGGCCCCCACCGCCAGCCAGGTCATGGGTGAGATCCTGCCGTACCTGGGCATCGAGCCGGACTACACCGCCGAACAGCTGGTAGGCGCCGACGCCACCGTGCCCAATGTGGTGGGCAAGACAGCGGAGGAGGCCAAGGCCAAGCTGGATAGCGTGGGCTTCGCTTACAAAACCGTCGGCAGCGGCGATACCGTCACGGACCAGACGCCGGCGGGCGGTGCCATTGTACCCAACAACGCCGCGGTCATTTTGTACCTGGGCGCGGAGAAGTCCAGCGAGCTGTGCACAGTCCCCGATCTGGTGGGGCGCACCGCTTCGGAGGCCAATCAGCTCCTCACCAACGCGGGCCTCATCATGAAGGTCACCGGCGCTACCTCCACCTCCTCCGGCAATGTCCACGCCATCAGTCAGGGCACCCCGGCGGGCACCCAGGTGGAGGCGGGCAGTGTCATCACCGTCCGGTTTGGAGACAGCTCCGTGCTGGATTGAACCCACGGCATTTTTTGCATGATTTCCGGCACTATCCACTGTATATTTCGCAAATTATTCCGTATATAATGGATGCGGCCTGTTGGGCCAATACCGGAAAGAGGGGTACGCACCTATGAGATTGAACGAACTGCTGCAAGGCCTTGACATCCTGTCCGCCACGGCGGACCTGGATATGGATATCGCCCATGTCAGCTATGATTCCCGGACTGTCCAGCCGGGAGACCTGTTTGTGGCCATGACGGGCTTTGCCGTTGACGGCCACACCTTCATCGGCAAGGCCATGGCCGCCGGCGCGGCGGCGGTGCTGTGCGAAAAGGAGCCAGAGGGGGATGTGCCCTTCGTCCGGGTGGCGGACTCCCGCCGGGCCCTGGCGGTGGTGGGCGCCAACTTCTTCGGCCATCCGGCGGACGCCATGACCATGGTGGGCGTCACCGGCACCAACGGCAAGACCACCACCACCTATCTTCTCAAAGCCATCCTGGAGCAGGAGGCCGGCGCCAAGGTGGGCCTCATCGGCACCAACCAGAACATGATCGGCGACCGGGTCATCCCCACGGAGCGGACCACACCGGAGTCCTTTGAGCTCCAGCGGCTGTTTGCCCAAATGCGGGAGAGCGGCTGCACCCATGTGGTCATGGAGGTCTCCTCCCACGCCCTGGCCCTGGACCGGGTGTACGGCGTGCGCTACGCCGTGGGCATCTTCACCAACCTCACCCAGGACCACCTGGATTTCCACAAGACCATGGAGGCCTACTGCGACGCCAAGGCCCTGCTGTTCCAAAACTGCGATACCGGCGTTTACAACGCCGACGACCCCTGGGCGGAGCGGCTCATGGCCCATGCCACCTGCCGCAAGCTCTCTTACGCGGAGCGGGCGGCGGCGGACCTGCGGGCGGAGGACATCGCCCTGGAGCCGGACCACGTGGCTTTCACCGCGGTGACGAAAGAAGAAAATGTGCCGATCAGGGTTGGCATTCCCGGCCGTTTTATGATATATAATACGCTGGACGTGTTGGGGGCCGCCCTGGCGCTGGGTATTCCTCTGGAAAAAAGCGCCCGGACGCTGGCCCGGGTGCCCCATGTCAAGGGCCGGGTGGAGGTAGTTCCCACGCCCGGAAAGGACTACACCATCCTCATCGACTATGCCCACAGCCCCGACGGTCTGGAAAATGTCCTCAGCTCCGTGAAGGACTTTGCCAAGGGCCGAACCGTGGCCCTGTTCGGCTGCGGCGGCGACCGGGATAAGACGAAGCGTCCCAAAATGGGCCGCATCGCGGCGGAGATCGCGGACTTTGTGGTGGTCACCACCGACAACCCCCGCACGGAAAAGCCTGCCGACATCATCGCCGACATCCTGCCGGGCATGACGGACAGCGCCACGCCCTACGTGGTGGTGGAGGACCGGGTGGAGGCCATCCACTGGGCCATGGACCACGCGGAAAAGGGCGACGTCATCGTCCTTTGCGGCAAGGGCCACGAGACTTACCAGGAAGTGAACCACGTCAAGCACCACATGGACGAACGGGAGATCGTGGCGGAATACCTGGAAGCGGCGAAATAAAATCGCCGGGAGTCCGGCGTCCAAGTGTTTTGCCCGTAAGGGCAAAACCTTGAAATCGGCCGGATTCATTCCGGACGATTTGAGTCCAATGCGGGGCCCCCGCAAAATCGGAGATTTTGTGGGGCACGGGAGATCGTGGCGGAATACCTGGAAGCGGGGAAATAAAATCGCCGGAAGTCCGGCGTCCAAGCGCCCGCATCCACAAAAGAAATCATCAACGCCGGGGCTGTGACCGGCGGAGGAAAGGGAGAACCATCATCATGACACAAGCCATCACCGCACTGGCCGTCAGCTTTGTGCTGACGCTGGTCATCGGTAAATTTTTGATCCCGGAGCTGCGCAAGCTGAAGGCCGGCCAGGAGATCCGGGAGGACGGCCCCACCTGGCACGCCGGCAAGGCCGGCACCCCCACCATGGGCGGCATCATGTTCATCGTGGGCACCGGCGTCACCGTGTTCGTGCTGGGCTGGAGGCGGATGCTCCAGGGAGAGTTCGTCCACCTGTACGTGTACCTGTTCGCGCTGATCTTCGGCCTTATCGGCTTTGTGGATGACTACCGCAAGGTCCGCCAGCACCAGAACGAGGGCCTCACCGCCAAGCAGAAATTCGTGCTGCAGCTGGCGGCGGCCGTGGTGTTTTTGTGCCTCATGCGCTATGAGGAGCTGCTGTCCAACGACCTGTACATCCCCTTCCTCAACACCACTGTCACCATCAACTGGATCGTATACCTGGTGTTCGCGGCCTTCGTCATCGTGGGCTGTGTCAACGCCGTGAACTTGACGGACGGCATCGACGGCCTGGCCTGCAGCGTCACCTTCGTGGTCATGGTGTTTTTCACGGTCACCGGCCTTCTGTGGGACCGGGGCGCCGGCCCTGTGGCGCTGTTCCCCGCGGCACTGGCCGGGGGACTGGCGGCGTTTTTCGTGTATAACCACCATCCCGCCAAGACCTTCATGGGCGACACCGGCAGCCTCTTTTTGGGCGGCGCCGTAGCGGCCCTGGGCTTCGCCTTCGACATGCCCCTCATCCTCGTGTTCGTGGGCATCATCTACATCGCCGAGACCATGAGCGACATCATCCAGGTGACCTATTTCAAAGCCACCCACGGCAAGCGCTTTTTCAAAATGGCGCCGCTGCACCACCATCTGGAGCTATCCGGTTGGAGCGAGGCGAAGCTGGTGGCGGTGTTCTCCGGCATCACACTGGTGTTCTGCGCACTGGCGTTTTTGGGCATTCAAGGGCGCCTTTAAGACCCTGTGACGTGAAAAGGCACTGAGATTTCCTGGGAAAGGAGGGAACGGCATGACACAGCAGCGCCAGCGCAGGCGTCCCATGAGCCGGGAGGAAGCCCGGGCCTTGGAGGAGCGGAAGCAGCGGCAGCGGGAACGGGAGCAGGAGAGCCGGGAGCTGGCCCGGGGACCCATCGACCTGCCCTTTTGCGTGCTGGTGGTGCTGCTGAGCGGCATCGGCCTTGTGATGCTGCTGTCCGCCAGCTTTCCCTCCGCCTATTATGAGACTGACGGCAAGAACCCCATGTTCTATTTCATGCGCCAGGGCGTATTTGCCGCCATGGGCCTTGCCGCCATGCTGCTGATCGGCAAGATCAACTACCAGCGCTTCCGGGCCCTGGCCCAGCCGCTGCTGTTTTTGTCGGTCATTTTGCTGATCCTGGTGCTCATCCCCCACAATCCCATCGCCATCACCCGCAACAACGCCACCCGCTGGCTGGGCATTCCCGGCACGTCCTTGCAGTTCCAGCCCTCGGAGATCGCCAAGGTGGCGGTGGTGGTGTATTTTGCCGACAGCATTTCCAAAAAGAAGGACCGGATGCGGACCTTCCGCTACGGCATCCTCCCCTACGCCATCATCCTGGTGGTGCTGGCGGCTCTGGTGGGCCTGGAGCCCCACCTGTCCGGCGCCATCCTCATCATGGGCGCCGGCGCCGTGCTGATGCTGGTAGGCGGCATCCACTGGGGCTGGGTAGGCGGCGCGGCCGCGGCGGCGGGAGGACTTTTGTACGCGGTCCTCTTCGTCATCGGCTACAACACCTCCCGCATTGAAATGTGGCACAACCCCTGGGCGGACGCCCAGGGAAAGGGCTACCAGCTGTCCCAGAGCCTTATCACCATCGGCTCCGGCGGACTGCTGGGCGTGGGCCTGGGCCGCAGCCGGCAGAAATTCCTGTTCCTGCCGGAGGAACACAACGATTTTATTTTTGCCATCGTCTGTGAGGAGTTGGGCCTCATCGGCGCTTCCATCATCATGCTGCTGTTCGCGGCGTTGATCCTGCGGGGCTACTGGATCGCCCTCCACGCCCGGGACCGCTTCGGCAGCCTCCTGGTGGTGGGCGTCACCACCCTCATCGCCCTCCAGACCTTTTTGAACATCGGCGTGGTGACAGGCCTGCTGCCCACCACCGGCATCTCCCTGCCGTTTTTCAGCTACGGCGGCACCGCCCTGTCCATTCAGCTGGCGGAAATGGGGATCGTTCTGAGCGTGTCCAGGCAGATGAAGCCCACCAAGGCCGGATGACGGAAAGAGAGGCATACCCATGGAAACGAAGCTAAAGCGCGTCATCTTCACCTGCGGCGGCACGGCGGGCCATGTGAATCCCGCCATCGCCCTGGCCCAGCTGATGCATGAGAAGGACCCGGAGACGGAGTTTTTGTTTGTGGGAGCGGAGCGGGGCCTGGAGAAGGACCTGGTCCCCCAGGCGGGATACGACTTCCGCACCGTCCACATCTCCAGCTTTCACCGCTCCTTCAAGCCCAAAGAGATCAAACACAATGTCATCTCCGTCTGCAACCTCCTGCGGGCGCCGGGAGAGGCCCGGGCCATCCTGCGGGACTTCCGGCCGGATGTGGTCATCGGCACCGGCGGCTACGCCAGCTTTCCCATGGTGAAGGCCGCCGCCAAGGCCGGCATCCCCACGGCGGTCCACGAGTCCAACATGGTGCCAGGACTCACCACCGAGATGCTGGAGCCCTTCGCCGGATGCATCATGGTGGGCTTTGAGGAGTGCCGGCAGCATTACAAGCACCCGGAACGGGTCTGCGTCACCGGAACGCCGGTGCGGGGCGATTTCTTCACCATGACGAAGCAGGAGGCCAAAAAGGCTCTGGGCGTGGACGACGGCCGGCCTTTGATCGTCTCCTTCTGGGGCTCTTTGGGCGCCGCGGGCATGAACCGCCAGATGGCGGATTTCCTGGCTCTGGAGGCGGTAAAGGAGCCCTTTCACCACATCCACGGCGCCGGTAAAAGCGGCTACCCCCAGGTGCGGCAGCTGCTGGCGGAAAAGGGCGTGGACCTGGGGCGGCATCCTGCCTTGCAGGTGCGGGAGTACATTTATGATATGGCCAGAGTCATGCGGGCGGCAGACCTGGTCCTCTGCCGGGCCGGCGCCTCCACCATCAGTGAGCTGACGGCCCTGGGCGTCCCCGCCCTCATTGTGCCGTCCCCCTACGTTACCAACAACCACCAGGAGAAAAACGCCCGGGTGCTGGAGGCGGCGGGCGGCGCGGTGGTGCTGCTGGAAAAGGACAGCTCCGGCCAGACCCTGTTCCAGACCGCCTGCGGCATTCTGCATGACGAGAAAAGGCGGGCCCAAATGGAAACGGCCATGGCCTCCCTGGGTATCCGGGACGCCACGGAGCGTATTTACCGGACGGTCCTGGAGCTTTGCCGGTAACCTGAACCTCCCCTCCGCCATAGGATGGACTGTTGAGCCATTCTGTGAAGCGGGGGGAACTACCATATGAGCCAGCTATTGGTCAGAGGCGGCAGACCTCTTGACGGCGAGGTGACCATCCAGGGGGCGAAAAACAGCGTCCTTCCCATCCTGGCGGCAACGGTCCTGACCGGGGACCAGGTGGTGCTGCGGGGCTGTCCGCGCCTGCGGGATGTGGACACCTCCATCCGCATCCTGCGGAGCCTGGGCTGCCAGGCAGAGTGGGAGGGAGACGCCCTGGCGGTGGACACCGCTGCCTTGAACTGCTGCGCCATCTCTGATATACTAATGCGGGAAATGCGCTCCTCCGCCATCTTCCTGGGGGCCATTCTGGCCCGGCTGGGACAGGCGGACATCAGCTATCCCGGCGGCTGCGAGCTGGGTCCACGGCCCATCGACCTGCACCTAAGCGGCCTGCGGGACCTGGGAACGGACATCCGGGAGGAGGGCGGCGTCCTCCACTGCACGGCCCCTCATCTGACAGGCCGGGAGCTGGTGCTGAGCCTGCCGTCGGTGGGGGCCACGGAAAACCTGATGCTGGCCGCCTGCGGGGCGGAGGGGACCACGGTCATCTCCAATGCTGCCCGGGAGCCGGAGATCGTGGACCTGCAGGAATTTTTAAAGGCCTGCGGCGCCGATGTCGCCGGAGCCGGCAGCTCCAGCGTCACCATCCGGGGGGGAAGGCCCCTCCACGGCTGTGAATTTCGCTGCATGCCGGACCGCATCGTGGCTGCCACATACCTGTGCGCCTGCGCGGCGGCGGGAGGCGGCGTCTACCTGCGAAACGCCCGGGAGCGGCACTTGGCCACGGTGGCCGACGCCCTGCGGAAGGCGGGGTGCACGGTGACGTCCGACGGCGGCGGCATCGCCTGCCGGTGCCGCCGGCGGCTGCGGGCGGCCCGCCCGGTGCGGACGGCGCCCTATCCGGGTTTCCCAACGGACGCCCAGGCGGTGCTGATGGCCGCCTTGCTGAAAAGCAGGGGCACCACGGTGTTTGAGGAGAATGTGTTTGCAAACCGCTACCGCCATGTGGATGAGATGACCCGCATGGGAGCGGACATCCGGGTGGCCGGGAGGGTGGCGGTGGTCACCGGAGTGGAGCGGCTGTCCGGCGCCGCTGTTCGCTGCACGGACCTGCGGGGCGGAGCGGCGCTGTGTGTGGCGGCCCTGTCCGCCGACGGGGAGAGCCGTATTTTTGAAACGTCCCACATCGACCGGGGCTATGAGGACATTGCCGGGGACCTGCGGGCCCTGGGCGCGGACGCTGTCCGCGTTGACAACGAGTGAAACTGGGAGTCGTGAACATGGCAAGACGCAGACATTCCAACCGGCGGCACAGAGGAGGAAGCTTCGGCTTCCTCTACAAGGTGCTGTCCATGCTGGTCATCTGCGGCGCCATCGTCGCGGCGCTGACGTTGTTTTTCCGGGTGGGCACTGTGGTCGTCACCGGCCAGGAGCGGTACACGGCGGAGGAGGTCCGGGAGGCCTCCGGCGTGGCGGAGGGTGACAACCTCATTCTGCTGAACAAACACACCGTGGCCCATCAGCTGGTGGAGAAGCTTCCCTATATTGAAGAGGTGCATCCCTACCGCCGTCTGCCGGACACCCTCATCATCGAGGTGAAGGAGTGCGGCGAGCCTTTGGCGGTGCTTCAAGACGGCTTTGCCTGGCTGGTGAGTCCCGGCGGCAAGATCGTGGAGCAGCGGAGCGCGTCGCAGGCGGGGGACTACCCCGTTATCAGCGGCTGCCAGCTGCTGGCTCCCACTGTGGGGACGCCCATGGCCCTGGCTACGGAGTACGCCGCCCAGCAGCAGAGCCTTCTGGACCTGCTGGATGCGCTGGAGCAGGCTGGCATGATGGACCAGGTGGAGGGTATCCGGCTGGATGACCTTTCCGTGCTGGTGATGGAGTACGGCGGCCGCTTCACCGTGGAGATGCCCTACGGCGCGGACTATCCCCGCAAGCTCCGGGCGCTGCAGTCGGTCATCGACAAGCTGGAGACCAACCAGACCGGCACCGTGGAGCTGACCTGGGACAACGGAGAGGTCCATTTCATCGAAAATTGACGAAAAGGAGGAGCCGGCGGGGCCGCTCCTTTTTTTCGCCGGAAAAAACTCCTGGAAAAGGGCAAAGTCCCCTTGACCGGAGAAACAAAGTGTCATACAATAACTTTATTATTATAACCACAGGATGTTGCGAAAAAAGAAGGGCGGGCAGGCCCTTTGCCACAAATGATAGTAGGAGGCACCACTATGGCATTTGGATTGGAAACCGGTCCCGATACCGTTGTTAATATCAAAGTCATCGGCGTTGGCGGCGGCGGAAACAATGTGGTCAACCGCATGGTTCGTTCCGGCACCAAGGGCGTGGACTTTGTGGCGGTGAATACCGACAAGCAGGCCTTGAATGTGTCCAGCGCTACATACAAGATCCAGATCGGCGAAAAGCTGACCCACGGCCAGGGCGCCGGCGCGGACCCCGAGGTGGGCCGCAAGGCCGCCGAGGAGAGCCGCAACCAGATCGCCAAGGCTCTGGAGGACACGGACATGGTGTTCATCACCGCCGGCATGGGCGGCGGCACCGGCACCGGCGCGGCGCCCATTGTGGCGGAGATCGCCAAGGAGATGGACATTCTGACGGTGGCCGTGGTTACCAAGCCCTTCGGCTTTGAGGGACCCCGCCGCATGCGGGCCGCTATGGCCGGCATCAACGAGCTGGAGGAGAAGGTGGACTCTCTGGTCATCATCCCCAACGAGCGGCTCAAGCACGCCACCGACCAGAAGATCACCTTTGCCAACGCCTTTGAGATCGCGGACGATGTGCTGCGCCAGGCGGTGCAGTCCATTTCCGACCTCATCCGGGACACCGGCTTTATCAACCTGGACTTTGCCGACGTTACCGCCATCATGAAAAACGCCGGCATGGCCCACATGGGCGTGGGCCGGGCCGCCGGCAAGGGCAAGGCCGAGGAGGCCGCCAAGATGGCCATTTCCAGCCCCCTGCTGGAGACCTCCATCGAGGGTGCCAAGGGCGTCCTCATCAATGTCACCGGCTCTATGGACATTGGCCTGGAGGAAGTGGAGCAGGCTGCCTCTCTGGTGCAGCAGGCGGTCCATCCCGACGCCCTCACCATTTTCGGCGCTACCTTCGACGAGACTCTGGACGATGAGATCCGGGTCACTGTCATTGCCACCGGCTTTGACAAGGCACCCACCCAGCTTCCCAAGATGGCGGACGCCGTGACCGGCAAGGCCGCTCCCGCAGGCGCGGTCCGGGAGCCTGTGCCTTTGCAGGAGGAGGATGTGCCCAAGCCCGAGGAAGATGATGACGACGATGTGTTCGGTGACATCCTGAAAATTTTCAACAAGCGCGATTGATTTGAAAAAACTGGAACGCCCCGCAGGATTTTCCTGCGGGGCGCTTTTGTTTGGCGGGCGGCGCGGCTTCTGGGGATTCGTCCCTTGGGGCCGCTGCCGCTTTTTGCATGGGGTGAGCCGGCGGCGGAAGGAGAAAGCTACACCTGCCGGCGTGAAACAGGCCGGCGTTTTGGAAAGCGAGGTGATTTTTTTGTATGGACTATGGCAAACGGCAAAACGGGCGCTGCGGGGCGGAGCGGCGCTGCTGCTGGCAATGCAGCTTTTGATGGCGCCCACGGCGGCGGCCCGGGCGGCGGAACCGGAGAGGTTGCCTTCCGTCAAGGAGCTGGTGCCGGTAGGGCACACTGTTGGCATCAAGCTGTTTTCCCGGGGCGTTCTGGTGGTAAAGCTGCCGGAGGACAGTACGCCCGCCAAAGCCTGCGGCCTGCGGACCGGCGACGTCATCGTCCGCTGCGGCGGCACCGCCGTCCGGTCCTCGGAGCAGTTCCGGTCCCTGCTGCAAAAAACAGGACAGCAGAGCACGGACCTGCAGGTCCGGCGGAACGGAAAAAGCATGACCCTCTCCGTCTGCCCGGAGGAAACGGAACAGGGCACCTACTCCATCGGCGCCTGGATTCGGGACAGTATGGCCGGTATCGGCACCGTCACCTATTATGACCCGGCCACCGGCACCTTCGGCGCCCTGGGCCACGGCATCACCGACACGGACACGGCCCAGCTGATGCCCTTTTCCTCCGGGTCTGTCCTGCCCTCCACGGTGAAGGCGGTGAAACGGGGGGAGATCGGCAGCGCCGGGGAGCTGCGGGGTGATTTCGTGCTGGAGGAGACACTGGGAGACCTGTACGCCAATACCGGCTGCGGCGTTTTCGGCCGCCTGGAGGCAGACAGCGCCTCCTGGCAGCAGGGCAAGGCCCTGCCGGTGGCGTCGCCGTCGGAGGTGGCGGCGGGTCCGGCCACCATTCTGGCCAATGTCCAGGGGGATGAGGTGCGGGCATATGATGTGGAAATTTTGAAAATTGTTTCCAACAGCGGAGACGGCCGGGAGCTGGTACTCTCCGTCACGGACCCGGACCTCATCGCCGCCACCGGCGGCATCGTCCAGGGCATGAGCGGCAGTCCGATCCTGCAAAACGGCAAATTCGTAGGCGCCGTGACTCATGTGCTGCTGAATGACCCAACCAAAGGATATGGAATTTTCCTTGAAACTATGCTGAACGCGGCAAAGTGACCGTTCACCGGGAAGCGGCTGCCCGCAGGCGGCCGCTTCCCGGATGCAAGGCGGATGCGTCGGCTGTTAGGCAGCCTTTTAACGCAATCGTTAGCGTAAATTATTGCAAATTTAATGAAACAATTTTGCGTAAAAGACAATAAAATTAATTTAAAATGTTAAATATTTGACGTGTTAAAATCCAGTAAAAAAACAAACGTTTGCGTTGATTTTGGAAACAGAGTGATGTATACTGGTGGAACCGAATTCATAAGGGGAGGAAGGCGAGCTTGATGTCTACGCTTTTGTCTGTTTCTGTTGCCGTGCTGGCGGGACTGCTGATGACGCGGGTGTTCAACTTGTGGAGACTTCCGGATGTCACCGCGTACCTGGTGGCCGGTGTGCTGATCGGACCCTATTTCCTGGGCTCCATGCATATTGACGGGCTGGGCTTTGTCTCCGGTCAGGCGGTGAGCAGCCTGGGCTTGATCTCCGAGGTGGCCCTGGGCTTTATTGCCTTTTCCATCGGCAATGAGTTTCGCCTGGAGGATTTGAAGGCCACCGGCCGCCAGGCGGCCGTTATCGGCGTGTTTCAGGCGCTGACCGCCACGGCGCTGGTGGATGCCGCCCTGTTTGCGGTCCATGTCCTGCTGCCGGAAACGCTTTCTTTGGCACAGGTCATCACCCTGGGGGCCATCGCCACCGCCACTGCTCCCGCCGCCACGCTGATGGTGGTGCGCCAGTATAAGGCCAAAGGGCCGCTGACCAGTCTTCTGCTGCCCATCGTGGCGCTGGATGACGCGGTGGGCCTGGTGGTGTTCGCGGTGTCCTTCGGGATCGCCAAGACGTTGGTCAGCGGGACGGTGGACCTGGTGTCCATCCTGGTGAACCCCGTGGCGGAGATCGCGGCCTCCCTGGCGCTGGGCGCGGTGATGGGCTGGCTGCTGACCCAGTTGGAAAAGCTGTTCCATTCCAACACCAACCGTTTGAACATGACCATCGCCTTCGTGTTTCTGACTGTCTCCCTGTCCATGCTGGAGTTCCGGCTGGGGCCGGTCACGGTGGGCTTTTCCTCCCTGCTGGTGTGTATGATGCTGGGTACGGTGTTCTGCAACCTCTGCCCTCTGTCCGGCGATCTGATGGGCGCGGCGGATAAGTGGACGGCGCCGCTGTTTGCCCTGTTCTTCGTCATCAGCGGCGCGGAGCTGGAGCTGGACGTGTTCAGCGACTGGGCCATCGTCTGTGTCGGCGCGGCGTACATTCTTTTTCGCTCCGCCGGGAAATACCTGGGCGCCTATGTCAGCGCCAGGGAGATGAAATGCGCTCCCCAGATCTGTAAATATCTGGGTATCACCCTGCTGCCCCAGGCCGGCGTGTCCCTGGGGATGTGCGCCACGGCCATGCAGTTGGGGGAGCAGGGGAATCTGATCCGCAATATCACCTTGTTCTCCGTACTGGTCTACGAGATGGTGGGACCCCTGCTGACCCGCCAGGCTCTAACAGCCGCCGGCGACATCAAGCCCATGTCCGAGGAAGTGCGCAACCGCCGGCAGACCAAGCTGGCGCAGGAAAAAAAGCGCGGAATATAAAAACTGCCCCACAAGTGGGGCAGTTTTTTAATAAGCAGACAGCTTCTCGTTGAGCTTGCGGTAGATCCGTTGGCGAAACCAGGGCTCGCTGGAGGCCGCCACCGCCTCCTCCGGCGTGAACCAGCCCACCCGGCTGTTTTCGTCCGGCTTGCAGCGGACGGGCTCCGCCGGGTCCGCCTCCAGCAGGAAGGTGACATTGAGATGCAGGTGGGAGGACACGTATACCCCCCGCTTCTCGTGGCCGTCCACGGTGAGGATCTCCAGGGAGTAAATATCCGGCGACACCGGACGCACCGCCGCCAGTCCGCTCTCCTCCCGGACCTCCCGCAGGGCCACCGCCAGCAAGTCCCGCTCTCCGTCGGCGTGGCCGCCCAGCCAGGCCCAGGAATCGTACAGGTTGTGATAGGCCATCAGCACCTGCCGCCTATCCGGGCTCACCACCCAGGCGGAGGCCGTCAGATGGGCGGCGCGGTTATCCCGGGTGTACAGCGCCTCGCCGCTGCGCAGCCGCCGCAAAAGCTCCTCCCGGTCCATGCGCTCCTGCTCGTTCCAGGGCCGGTAGGCTGTGATCGCATCCAAAAGTTCCATAGTGCGCCTCCTTTGCCCTCATCATACCACAGCGGCGGGGAAAAGGGAAGCAAAAGGCGGAAATCCCTGCGCGCCAAGGAACAGCGGCGTTTTTTGAAAAAACCGTCGAATGATTTTTGGAATTTATTTACAGTTTGCGGTTGCAAAAGCTGTCCGTTTATGCTAATTTATAGAAAACGTGATTTGAAGCTTCATGAATCCGTCGCAAAGAGGGAGGGGCGCTTTCCAGACGGCGCTCCGCCCCGAAAACGAACCAAAAAAACTGAAAAAGGACAAGGGAAAACATGGATACCAGGAAAACTGTTTTGCTGGCAGATGCCAACGAGGAATTCCGCGGGATGCTGCGGGAGATCATAGACCAGACAGAGGAATTCACCGTGGTGGGTTCCACAGGGGATGGGGCGGAAGCTTTGCAGCTGATCGAACAGCGGCAGCCGGATTTGGTTTTGATGGATGTGGTATTGCCTGGACTGGATGGCTTCGGCGTGATGAAGCGCATGGACCTGCAGGCGGAAAAGGCGCCCCGGGTGATTTTGCTCTCGGCCTTTTGCAACGAGCAGGTGGCGGCGGAGGCGGTGAGCCTGGGCGCCAGCTACTTCTTCCCCAAGCCCTGTGACACCCAGACGCTGCTGGACCGGATGCGGACCGTGCTGCAGCAGACAGTGGAGGAGGCGGAGCCCGCCGCGCCGGATATGAAAAACCGGGTGACCGCTGTCATTCATGAGATCGGCGTCCCCGCCCACATCAAGGGCTACCAGTACCTGCGGGAGGCCATTCTCATTGCCGTGGACGATATGGATGTCATCAACGCTGTCACCAAGGTCCTCTATCCCGAGGTGGCCAAGCGCTTCGGCACCACCCCCAGCCGGGTGGAGCGGGCCATCCGCCACGCCATCGAGGTGGCCTGGGACCGGGGTGACCTGGAGACGCTGCAAAAGTACTTTGGCTACACAGTCTCCAATGCCAAGGGCAAGCCCACCAACAGCGAATTCATCGCCATGATCGCCGACCGGCTGGTGCTGGAGCAGAAATCCCGCCGCCGGGGACCGGCGTGAGAGGAGCCATACAACAGAAAACAGAAGAAAAGCCCCCGGACCGCAGGCCCGGGGGCTTTTGTCATAGGCGGGGCGAAGAGAGGCGCCTTTTAGAAATTGACCTTGTCCGCACCCTTGAGGTGCAGCATTTCACGGGCCTCGTCGGAGGTGGCGATCTCAAAGTCCAGGCTCTCGAGAATGCCCTTGATCTTGGTGACCTGGGCGGCGTTGGAGGTGGCCAGTTCGCTGGGACTGATGTACAGGCCGTCCTCCATGCCCACGCGGACGTTGCCGCCATTGATGGCCATGAGGGTGGCCAGACGGAACATGCGCCGGCCGGGAGCCACCGTGCTGTACTGGATGTCATTGCCCAGCAGCTTTTTGGCCTGGTCGATCAGATAGAGCATGTTTTCCGGCGTGGCGGGGCAGCCGCCCATGACGCCGGGGACGAATTGAATGTAAATGGGGTTCGGCAGCAGGCCCTGCTTTTTGAAGAAAGCCAGGTTGTTCAGCTGGCCCAGGTCGAAGACCTCGTATTCGGGCAGTGTTCCGCATTTCACCATCTGCCGCAGGCAGTATTCCATATCCTTGAAGGTGTTTTTAAAAACGTTGTCGTAGGTGCGGGTCAGATAGGGCTCTTCCCAGGCGTACTGCGGATTGGGGATGTTGTTGGCCAGCTGATGGTAGCAGAAGTTCATGGAGCCGCCGTTGGCAGAGGCCATCTCCGGCTGGAACCGCTCAATGACGGAAAAGCGCTCCTCCGTGCTCATTCCGTTTGCACCGCCGGTGGTGATGCCGATGACCACATTGGGCACCTGGGACTTGATGCCCGTGAGGATCTTTTCGAAGGTGGCGAAGTCGCCGACGGGCATGCCTTCGTCGTTGCGGGCATGGATATGGACGATGGCGGCACCGGCTTTATGTGCATCCACAGCCTGCTGGATGATTTGATCCGGGGTGGCGGCGAAATAAGGGGACATACTGGGGGTGTGGATCGCTCCGGTGATCGCTGCGGAAATAACGACTTTTTTAGGGGTCCTTGCCATACAGTTTCATCCTTTCTGACAGATACTGGCACGTGAAAAGTAAGAGGGCTTGCAGAGCAAGCGGGCTGCGGCGGAAACGCATTGTAAGAAAACGTTTACATTTTTCTTGCATGTATTTTACCCCGCTTTTTACAAAATAGCAATAGAAAATTTAAAAAAACAGAAAAAATGAAAGAGGAGAGATAGGATGGCCTAAAATTTGGAGTTTTAAAGTAGAAGACTTGGAAAAGCCTTCCTTTCATCAATTATTTCTTGACCTATACCGCGTTTTTGCTGTATAAAATAAGAGAAAGCGTTTACATGTACAGTTGATGAGCTTTGTGCGGAGGTGAGTGTGTGGACATTCGGTTCTTTCAAGACTTTCTGTCCAATTTCCCGGAGAGTGAAGCGCTGCGGGCACAGATCATTGACAGCAACGGATTTGTCATCGCCGGCTGCAGCATCAACAGCGTCGGGACGTTTCACGAGGCCGCGTATCACATTTTGCGGAGAATGACGGACCCGGATGAGGATTTCTGGGAGGGCGGCCAGGAAGAGCAGGGGACCCTCTACACGCCCCTGCTCCAAAACCGGCAGACCGCGGCGCTTCTGGCGCTGAGTGGGGAAGAGCAGACGGTCCGAATCTATGCCCGGGCGGTGAAAAGCGCCATTGAGAGCATGCTGGGCCAGGAGGTCAACGCGGTGCGGCTGCAAAAATACAGCAGCAAATTCGACCTGTTCGTGCAGAAGCTGTTTTATGACCCCCAGGTCCTGCGATCGGAGCTGGAGGCCCGGGCGGCCTCCCTGGGATATCTGCATGACTGCATGCGGATACCGGTGTTCATCACCACGGAGCAGGTGGGAGATTTCAGCGCCCTGGTCCAGCAGGGAAAGGCCAACCCCCTGTACAATCCCCAGGACATCATGGCCTTGAGCCGCAGCGGAAACATCACGCTGTTCATCTACCTGGGCTACGGCGAGGAGGTCCTGCGCACCTTCCGGGAGAGCGTCACGGATTATCTCCGCTGGTGGCAGGACACGCTTTCGGAGATGGGCTTCCAATACCAGATGCAGGTGGGGACCATCCAAAGCAACCTCTCCTATTACCGACTGGCCTATGACCACGCGGTCTGGCTGCATAACACGGCCAGGTGCAGGGATACCGTGAACTGGTTTTACGACTATACGGAGGCGTACTTGAAAAGCAGCATCCCCCTCATGGAGTACCGCGGGATCTTCAACGCCTTTTCCGAAAACCTGCCCACGGATTTTCTGGAATCCTACAAGGAGCTGTTTGACAGCTTGATGCAGTATGACTTCAACTTTCAGCTGGCCAGCAAGCAGATGTTCATTCACAAAAACACCCTGTCTTTCCGCCTGGGTAAGATCAAGGAGCGGCTGAATATCAATCCCATGCAGAATTTCAAGCAGAAGGAGTTTGCCAGCAACTTCTGCCTGTACTTAAAAATGATACTGTCCTAAGAGCAGGGGATATGGAAGGCACCACAAAGCCGGGACGTGGCTTTGTGGTGTTTTTTTACAGAGAGCGGTGTTGCACTGGGGAGAAAATTGTGCTGAGAGCACAAAAAAGGGAGCAATATTTATTTTGCCGGAAACTGCGGAGCAAAAGGCGGCGTGCTAAGATGATAGCAAAGCAGCCGCACCGACGGCGTTTTTGCCGGACCGGAGACGGCGGACTTTGACTTGATGAAGCATGAAACGCAAAGAGAAAGGGTGTTTTTATGAGCAGAAAGGTAACTTACGCGGAGGAACGCGCCGCAAGACGGGAACTGGTGGCCTGGGGCAAGGAGCTGTATGACCAGGGGCTGGTCAAGGGAAGCGGCGGCAACCTCTCCATCCGTTTGGAGGACGACACGGTGCTGATGACGCCCACCGGCTGGTTCCTGGGCCACATGACGGAGGAGTGCATCAGCCGCATCGACATGGAGGGAAACCTGCTGGACGGTGAGAAGCCCACGAAGGAGGTGCCGCTCCACCTGGCGGTGTATCAGGAGCGGCCCAACGTCCGGGCGGTGTGCCACACCCACTCCATCTATGCCACGGCCTATGCCAGCTCTGTGGAGAACGGCACCATCATGCCGGTGTACGTTCCCAGCGTCGCCGCCAAGGTCGGTCCGGTCATGGTGACGGCCTTCGCGTTTCCTGGTTCCGAGCAGCTGGGCGAAAATGTCCGGGCGGGTATCCGGAACTCCAACGGCACCCTTTTGAGCAACCACGGCGTTGTGGCGGTGGGAAAGGACATGACGGCGGCGGTCTCCGTGGCCAATGAGATTGAGAACAACGCCATGCTGCACTTCGTTTCCGGGCAGACGGCAAGGCCCCTCTCCGACGAGGACGTTGAAAAGCTCTACAAAAAGGCGCCGCTGTAAGCGGAGCTATTTCAAAACGCGGAACAGGACGCGGCAGAACAGACATTGAAAAGGAGCGTGCGATATGAAAGACGGTATGATGAAAGCACTGGTGTTCAAGGGGCCCAAGCACTTTGAGGTAGAGGAGCGGCCCATCCCCGCCTGCGGCCCGGATGAGATCCTGGTCCGGGTGAGATACGGCGGCGTCTGCGGAACGGACAACCGCATTTACCAGGGCACCAAGATCATCGAGGCGCCCCGCATCACCGGACATGAGTTCTCCGGCCGCATCGAAACGATCGGTGAAAACGTGGAGGGCTACCATGTGGGACAGCGGGTCAGCGTATACCCCATGATCTACTGCGGAACGTGCCACTGCTGCCAGGAGGGCAGAACAAATATCTGTGTGAACCGCACCACCATCGGCTATGAGATCGATGGCGGCTTTGCCCAGTACGTGAAGATCCCCAAGGAGGCCATCGCCTGCGGAAATGTGGTGGAGGTCCCGGACAGCGTGTCCGATGAGGTGGCCGCCATCTCCGAGCCCATTGCCGCCGCTTATCACGGCATCCAGCAGGCACAGCTGAAGGACGGCGACGTCTTTGTGATCGTGGGCGCGGGCCCCATCGGATTGTTCCACGTGCAGCTTTCCAAGAGCGTGAACCTGAGCAAGCTGATCGTCATCGAGCCTATCGCCGAAAAGCGGGCCATGGCGGCGGAGATGGGCGCCGACATCGTGATCGATCCCACCACGGAAAACGCCCTGGACATCATCATGGAGGCCAGCGGCAAGCGGGGCGCCGACGCGGTCATCATCGACGTGGGCGTGCCCAGCGTGCTGGAGCAGTCCCTAGCGTATGTGAAAAAGGGCGGCCGCTTCGTGATCTTTGCCGGCAACCCCGTAGGCAGCCGGGTCTCCATCGACCCCAACGTTATCCACTACAAGGAACTGGTGGTCACCGGCTCCTCCTCCTCTTCCGCGGACAACCAGCGGGAGGTGTTCCGCCTGCTGGACTCCGGAAAGGTGGACTGCAGCAAGATGGTCTCCGGCGTGTTCTCGCTGGAGCAGTGGCAGACGGCCTTTGAGATGAAGGCCAACTACAAGGGGATCAAAACGGTTCTGGACCCCTGGAAGGAGGATGTGCAATGAAAGCGTTCGTATCCGCGCAGATGACGGAGGAGGGCTTGAAAAAGCTGGCCGAATATGTGGATGAGATCAAATTCGGCGGCTGGGGCGCCACCGGCAAAAAGCTGACGCCGGAGGAGCTGGTGCAGGAGGCGGCCGGCTGCGAGATCTTGGTGATCTGCTATGAGGAGATCAACGACTACGTGCTGGACCACCTGCCGAATCTGAAGTTCGTCGCCTGCTCCCGCAGCGGCGTTGAAAACGTGGACCGGGACGCGGTGCACCGCCACAATGTGCCGGTATCCTATTCCCCGGGCCGAAACGCCAACGCCGTGGCCGAGCTGGCGGTGGGCTTAATGCTGTGCGCCCTGCGCCATATCCCCAAGACCTTCCACTTCATCAAGTCCCGGCAGTGGGACCGTGTGCCCTGGGATATCGCGGGCAATACCTCCTTTAAAACCTTCAACGGCTTTGAGCTCTCCGGAAAAACCGTGGGCTTTGTGGGCTACGGTGCCATTGCCCGGCGGGTGACGAAGCTGCTGAGCGGCTTTGACGTAAAAGTGATCGCCTACGACCCCTATGTGAAGGACTGGCCCGCGGACGGCTCTGTCCGGGGCGTTGGCTGGGAGGAGCTGTTCTCCACGGCGGATGTCATCAGCATCCACTGCAAGCTGACGGAGCAGACCCGGGGCATCGTGAACGCCGACGCCATGCGTTTGATGAAGCCCACGGCGGTGCTGGTCAACACGGCCCGGGGCGCGCTGGTCAACGAGGACGACCTGTACGAGGCCCTGCGCAGCAGGCAGTTTGCCTGCGCGGCGCTGGATGTGCAGGTCCACGAGCCCATGGAGCGGGACTCCAAGTTCCTGGAGCTGGACAACATCATCCTGACACCCCATATCGGCGGCGCGTCTAAGGACATCATCGCCCAGCAGACGCGGATATTGCTGGAGGATATTGCCGCGTTCTTTGAGACAGGCAGGCCGCTGCATGAAGTCTGACAGGGCGGTCTTTCTCGGCGTGGACGTGGGGACCACCAGCGTCAAAGCCGGACTGGTGGACGCTTCCGGACAGGGCCTGCTCCAGGCCAGCCGGGAATACCCCAGCTATCCCATGGGCCAGTCCCGGGTGGAGCAGTCCGCCTGGGACTGGTGGGACGCCGCCACCGCCGCTGTCCGGCGGCTGGGGGAAAAAGCGCCGGCGCTGCTGGCATCCGTCCGGGGCATCTCCGTCAGCAGCCAGGCACCCACCCTGCTGGCCATCGGCGGGGACGGGCAGCCGCTGGGGCGGGGCATGATCTGGATGGACCAGCGGGCGGAGGATGTCTGCCGGGAGGTTCTGACGCTCCACGCGGCGTATATCAACGGCTTTTCTGGCAACCGCCTGGACCCCTATTACGTGCTGCCGAAGCTCCTTTGGCACAAGCGGCATGAGCCGGAACAGTACGCGCAGACCTGGAAATATCTCCAGATCAACGGCTGGCTCGTCTACCAGCTGACAGGGCGCTGCTCCATCGACGTCTCCAGCGCCGCGCTGACGCAGACGCTGAACGTCCACACGCTCCGGACGGAGGAGGGGGCGTTTTCCCTGCTTGGCCTAGATGCCGGAAAATGGCCGGAGGTCTTCGGTTGTGACGAGGTGGTGGGCACTGTCACCGGACAGGCGGCGGCATTGTGGGGCGTGCCGGAGGGCACCCCCGTGGCGGCGGGCTGCATCGACGGCGCGTCCACGCCCCTGGGCCTGGGCGTCACGGAGCCGGGGGCGCTTTTCGAGATGAGCGGCCAGAGCTCCGGCATTGGTGAGATCCTCCGGGAACCGGCGTTTCATCCGAACCTGTGCCTTTTGAAGCACGCCCTGCCCGGCCTTTGGATACGAAAGGGGAGCATGTCCTGCTCCGGCGGCGCCTTGAAATGGTTCCGGGACTGCGTGGACGGCCGGTCCGGCCAGGACTTTTCCGTATACAGCCAGCTGGCGGAGCAGTCTCCGCCGGGAGCCCGGGGGGTGGTGTTCCTTCCGTATCTTTGCGGCGAGCGGGCGCCTCTTTGGGACCGGACGCTGCAGGGGATGTTCTTTGGCCTCTCCACGTCCACGGGACGGGAGGACCTGGTGCGGGCCATCATGGAGGGGACGGCGTTTGCCCTTCGGACGATCCTGGATGAATTTCAAGAGCCGGGCATCCATGAAAAAGTGATCCTGGGCACCGGCGGCGGGTATCACAGCCGCGTCTGGTCCCAGATTAAAAGCGACGTTTTGAACTGCACCATCCGCGTCCGCCAGCCGGACTTTGACGCTGCGCTGCGGGGAAACGCCGTCCTGGCGATGCGCGCACTGGGCATGCCCGCCTTCGAGAGGACGGAAACGGACCGGGAGGACACGGCAGTGTATGTTCCGGACAGGGAAAAACGTGGGTTCTATGAGGAGCGGTATCAGTATTATTGCAAGGTGTTTCAAGCAAATCGCAGGCTTTTTGGAGAAAATGAGGTGTAATTGTGCTTGCTGGCGTTGATATTGGGTCCACGGGGCTGAAGGTGTCTGTATTTTCCGGGGCGGGAGAGCGCATCCGGTACGCCTACCGGGAGTATTCACTGGAGTACCGGGGCGGTGACCAGGTGGTGATCGACCCGGAGGTCTGGTGGGAGAGCTTCTGCTCCTGCGTGGAGGAGATCGGAAAGACGCTGGACCTGCGGGGCCTCCGCGGGATCGGCGTCAGCCACGCCAACGCGATGGTCCTGGCGGATAGCCGCGGGAAGCCGCTGTTCCCGGCCATTATGCAGCTGGACAAGCGGGGAGCGGAGATGGTCCCTGTCTTGGCCCGGGAGCTGGGAAATGACCGTATTTTTGAAATCACAGGCAACAACAATGCCGCGGGCTTTGTCTGGGGCCCCACGCTGAAATGGCTTTGGGAGCGGGAGCGGGAGGCGTACCGGCAGGTGCGCTGGTTGCTCAATCCCGCCAGTTACCTGGTTTTGCGGCTGACCGGCGCTTACTGTATGGACCATACACGGGCCGCTACCACGATGCTGTACGACATCCGCCGCAGAAGGTGGGACCCAGCCCTGTGCGAATACTTCCATCTCGCGCCGGAGGCAATGCCGCGGCTCTGCGGCGGCCGGGAAATCGTGGGCCGTACCACGGGAGCCGGCGGTCTCCCGGCGGACATTCCGGTGGCGGCGGGAGCCATGGACACCATCTCGGCGGTGGTGGGGCTGTCCTCGGGACGGCAGGCAAATGCCCTCATCCTGGGGAGCGTGGGCCGGTTCGCCCTGGCGGCGCAGCAGCTGGATCGCCGGTTTTTGAACACACTGACGCCGGACGGCGGCATGTATGTCAGCATGACGCCGGTGAATAACGCCGGCATTGCCGTGAAATGGATACGGGACCTGCTTCTGCCGGGGACGCGGGGGCAGGCGGACAGCTTTGAGATGTTGAACCGCTTGGCCGGACAGGTTGGCCCCGGCGCGGAGGGGCTGATGTTTTTCCCGTATCTGAACGGAGCCAGCTGCCCCAACTGGGACAATACGGTACGGGGAACATTTGCCAATATCCAGGCATACCACGGCCCCGGCCACTTTTCCAGGGCGGTGTTTGAGGGCGTGGGCTATACGCTGGCGGAAAGCCTGCTCATTTTCCTCCAAAACGGAGGGGAGCTGCAATCGCCGGTCTACTGCGGCGGAGGCGGCGCCAAAAGCACGGTGTGGACACAGATCCTCAGTGACATGTTGGGGCAGCCCTTGCTGATCCCGGAGCATCTGGAAACGGAGACCATGGGCGCGGCGATCCTGGCCGGCCAGGCCATCGGCGCTCTGGAGGATGCGGTGTCCTGGAACCGGGTCGTACGCACCGTGTACCCCGATGGGGAAAACCATCGGCTGTATCAAGAGCTCCTGCGGCGGTTCATGGAGGTGTATCCGGCTGTGCGGAGCTTGAGCCAGGTGACTGGACAGCGGGAGACGTAAAATTTGTGCGCTTTTACAAAAAATTACGCAAACATTCGTGAAAACCTGAGAAGATGAGGCGTGTCGTTGACAAGGGGAAAATGCTGTGCTATCATTTGAAAACGAGGAAACGTTTACATTTGAATTTAACAGTTATTTTCACAAAATCAAGGAGGAATTTACTATGAAAATCGGGTTTATCGGCCTGGGAGCCATGGGCAGACCGATGTCTAAAAACCTGCTGAAGGCAGGACATGAGGTACATGTGTACGACATTGTTCCCGCGGCGGTCGAGGAACTGGTCGGCTGCGGCGCCATTGCGGAAGCGTGCAACAAGGACGTGGCCGCGGCCACGGACATCGTCATCACCATGCTGCCCAATTCTCCCCACGTAAAGGCTGCTGTCACTGGGGAGGACGGCGTTCTCGCCGGCGCCCACGAGGGCAGTATCCTGCTGGAGATGAGCTCCATCGCCCCTCTGGCTACCAAGGAGATCGGCAAGCTGTGCGAGGCTGCCGGTGTGCCCATGCTGGAGGCGCCTGTCTCCGGCGGCGTCGGCGGTGCCGCGGAGGGAAAGCTCTCCATTATGTGCGGCGGCAAGAAGGAGCTGTTTGATCAGCTGCAGCCTGTGCTGAGCGTTCTGGGCACTTCCCTGTGCCTGTGCGGTGACCTGGGCGCCGGCAATACCACCAAACTGGTGAACCAGCATATTATCGCCGTGGAGATCGCCACGGTGGCCGAGGCCTTTGCCATGGGCAAGAAGGCAGGTGTGGAGCCCGAGGTGATCTACAATGCCATTCACAACGGCTATGCCGGCTCCAAGGTGCTGGACGGCAAGCTGACGGCGGCCATGGACCGGGAGTTCAAAGCCGGCTTCCGCCTGGACCTGCATATCAAGGATATGGTAAACGCTGTTGAGACCGGCTACGCCGTGGGCGCCCCCATGCCCTTGGGCAGTATCGTGCTGGATATGATGAAGTACCTGTCCGCCAATGGTCTGGGAAGCGAGGATAACGCCACGCTGATGAAATACTATGAGAAGCTGGCGGGCTTCGAATTCCACCGGGCAGAGTAACACATCATTTCACCACTATACCGAAAACAAGGGGGAAAAGAATGAAGTCGGCATTCTTTTCTCCCTTTCTTCAAAAGTGCGGATCAGAAGGAGGAGCAAGCATGAATACGAACAAGGTCGTGATGGCCGGCGCGGGCGTGATGGGTGCGTCATTGGCCCAGGTGTACGCCCTGGCCGGCTACGAGACATATGTGTACGACATTTATGAAGCGGGCATCGAAAAGGGCAAGCACCTCATCGCCATCAACCAGGAGATGATGGTAAAGGAGGGCCTCATCACTGCCGAGGAGTCCAAGGCGGCCATGGACCGCATGGCCTTCACCATGGACAAGGAGTGCTTCCGGGACTGCTGCTTGGTGGTGGAGTCCACCGTGGAGCGGATGGACATCAAGCAGGGCTTCTTCCGTGAGATCAGCGAGATCGCCCCCAAGGAGGCGCTGCTGGCCACCAATACCTCCGGCCTGCACATCACGGAGATCGCCGAGGCCTGCAAGTACCCCGAGCGCTTCATGGGCCAGCACTGGCTGAACCCGCCCCACCTGCTGCCCCTGTGCGAGATCATCGCCGGAGAGAAGACCAGCCAGGAAAACCTGCAGAAGATGCGCCAGCTGGTGGTGGGTCTTGGCAAGCAGCCGGTCATCGTCAAGGACATCAACGGCTTCATCATCAACCGCATCCAGTTCGCGGTGCTGCGGGAGGCCCTGCACATCGTGGACATGGGCGCCGCCACCATTGAGGACGTGGACACGGTGCTGAAGGCGGGCATGGGCCTGCGGTACGCGGCCCTGGGCCCCTTCGGCGTGGCGGACTTCGGCGGACTGGACACCTTCGACCACATCAACAGCTACCTCAACGCCGAACTGTGCGACGCTAAGGTGGGCAACGAGCGGCTGCACAAGATGGTAGAGGAGGGGAAGCTGGGCCTCAAGACGGGCCAGGGCTTCTACGACTACTCCGGCGACAAGGCGGACGAGGCCATCCGGGAGCGGGACCGCATGTACATCGAGCTGGCCAAGGTCCTGTATTTCAACGACAAGAAGTGAGGAGGACGGTATGCGCAGCGATTTGATGAAAAGCGGCATCGACCGCATCGCCCACCGGGCGCTGTTCCGGGCCCTGGGCCTGACGCAGGAGGAACTGGACCGGCCCATCATCGGCGTGGTCAGCGCCAAGAACGAGATCATCCCCGGCCACATGCACCTGGACAAGATCGCGGAGGCGGTGAAGGCCGGCATCCGCATGGCCGGCGGCACCCCCATCGAGTTCCCGGCTATCGGCGTGTGCGACGGCATCGCCATGAACCACGAGGGCATGTTCTTCTCCCTGCCCTCCCGGGAGCATATCGCGGACTCCGTGGAGATCATGGCCAACGCCCATCCCTTTGACGGCCTGGTGTTCATCCCCAACTGCGACAAGATCGTGCCCGGCATGATCATGGCGGCCCTGCGGGTGAACATCCCCGCCATCTTCTGCTCTGGCGGACCCATGATGCCCGGCCATGCCAATGGCAAGCAGGTGGCGCTGACGGACGCCTTCGAGGCTCCCGGCGCCGTCCGGGCCGGCAAGATGACGGAGGCGGAGGCCCAGGACATCGTGGAGCACTCCTGCCCCGGCTGCGGCTCCTGCGCCGGCATGTTCACCGCCAACTCCATGAACTGTATGACGGAGCTGCTGGGCCTGGGATTGCCGGGCAACGGCACCATCCCTGCCGTGGAGAGCCAGCGCATTTTGCTGGCCAAGCACGCGGGCATGAAGATCATGGACCTGGTGGAAAAGAACATCTGCCCCCGTGACATCGTGACGGAGAAGTCCATCAAGAACGGCCTGGCGGCGGACATGGCCCTGGGCTGCTCCACCAACACCATGCTGCACCTGCCGGCCATCGCCCACGAGGCGGGGCTGGAGTTCGACCTGCGGGGCGTCAACGCCGTTTCCGACGCGGTGCCCCACCTGGTGAAGCTGAACCCGGCCGGCGTCCACTGCCTGGTGGACCTGAACAACGCCGGCGGCCTCAGCGCCGTAATGAAGCGGCTGGACAGCATGGGCCTCATCGACCCCTCCGCCCGGACCGTGGACGGCACCTGGGCGGACCGCATCGCCAAGGCGGAGATCATGGACGAGAACGTCATCCGGGACCGGGAGCACGCCTACTCCCAGACCGGCGGCCTGGCGGTGCTGTACGGCAACCTGGCGCCGGACGGCGCGGTGGTGAAGAAGGGCGCGGTGCTGCCGGAGATGCTGGTGCACACGGGCCCCGCCAAGTGCTTTGACAGCGAGGAGGCCTGCTGCGAGGGCCTGTACGCCGGCAAGGTGGTGGCGGGCGACGTGGTGGTGGTCCGGTACGAGGGTCCCAAGGGCGGCCCCGGCATGCGGGAGATGCTGAGCCCCACGGCGACCCTGGCGGGCATGGGCCTGGACTCCACCTGCGCGCTGGTGACGGACGGCCGGTTCTCCGGCGTCAGCCGCGGCGCGTCCATCGGTCACGTGTCCCCGGAGGCGGCGGCCGGCGGCCTCATGGCCTACGTGCGAGACGGCGACATGATCGCCATCGACATCCCCGGCCATAAGATCGACCTGCTGGTGAGCGAGGAGGAGATCGCGGCCCGGAAGGCCGAGACCGTTCCCCAGCCCCCCAAGCAGGTGTCCGGCTACCTCAAGCGCTACCGCGCCATGGTCACCTCCGCCAACCGCGGCGCCATTTTGGACGACGAGAATCTGTAACAGTCCGCCTGTGTAAAATTAACGGATGTTTAACGGAAATTTTGTCAACAGCATAATAAAAACGACATTTTTTGTTTCGCTGGCACAATGCTTTTTGAATTTGTGAAATTTTACTTGAATATCAAAACGTTGTGCGCTATAATTTAGTCAAATGAACCAGGAAACGTTTTCATTTTGTTTGACAACGATTTCATTCAATTTTATGAACGTTTGTTGGTTAATAAAAAACCGAGGAGGATGAACAATGAAAAAAGTAATGTCCCTGATTCTCGCGCTGACGATGGTGTTTACCATGGCTGCCTGCGGCGGCAAGGACAAAAGCACCTCCGAAACCCCGGCAGAGACCCCCGCGGAGACGCCTGCAGAAGGCCGTACCTATGAACTTACTATGGCTTCCTCCGATGCTACCGGCTGCGTGATCGGCCTGGTGGGTGAGAAGATCGTGGAGCTGGCCGACAAGTATTCCGACGGCCGCATCAAGATCAACTATCATCAGGACGCTACTCTGGGCAGCGAGCTGGAAAACATCCAGCAGATCAAGACCGGCGAGATCGACATCGGCCACTTCGGCGATAACTTCGGCAGCCAGATCGCCACCGGCATCGACCCCACCGTCATCCCCTTCATCTTCAAGGACGTCGACGACGTTAAGGCCGTCTATGATGATCCCGTTCTGGGCGCCGCCATCAAGGACGCCGCCAAGGAGACCGCCAACTGCTACCTCATCGGCCTGCAGGAGCGCACGCCCCGCCTGCTGACCGCCAGCAAGGAGATCAAGACCCCTGCCGATTTGAACGGCGTCAAGGTCCGCGTCCCCGAGATCACCGACTGGGTCACCGTCTGGAACAGCCTGGGCGCCCTGTGCACCGTTGTCGCTTGGTCTGAGACTTACAGCGCCCTGCAGACCGGCGTTGTGGATGCCCAGGAGAACCCCATCGATAACATCTTCACCAACAAGATCTTCGAGGTCAACAAGTACATCATGAACACCGAGCACCTGTATGGCCTGCATCACTGGTGCATCAACGCCGATACCTTTGACAGCATGGATCCTGCCGACCAGGAGATCCTGCAGAGAGCCTTTGACGAGGCCAACGCCTGGGGCGACGCCGAGCTGGAGAACCTGGCCCAGGGCTACTGGGACGAGGTCCTGGCTGACGGCTCTGTGACCGTGGTCGACGTGGACAAGGACGCTTGGTCCGCCGCCGCCCAGGAGGGCATCAACACCGTCATGGCCGGCTATTCCAAGGAAGCGCAGGATTATATCGCCAACTATCTGGGCTGATCCTTCCAAAACGCATTTGGTACGCGCTTTGACTAGCTGAAACATCAATGGAGTAACTGCTGTTGCGCCATGTGATAGCAGTTACTCCATCCCCTTATTCTCATATTTTCCCCAGACCCAATCCGTGTTTTCCCATCCTTTGCTGCACCCAAAGCCTTGCTGATACTTAGGAGCCTGATATGAAAAAAATTGAGAAAATTCTTGAGAATGTAACAGCGGTCATCCTGCTGTTTATGCTCATTTGCTGCCTTCTGCAGGTCACCTTCCGGTTCATCCTGCATATTTCCGCGCCCTTTACGGAGGAATTCGCGCGGATGGGCTACATATGGATGGTATTTTTGACGCTGCCCATTCTGGAATCCAAAAATGAGCAGCTGAAAGTGACCTTCTTCTTTGACAAGATCCCCCTGGCGATTCGCGCTGTACTCTACTGGCTGATGTCCGCGGCATATGTGGTCCTTCTGGCCTTTACTACCTACGGCGCGGTGCGCTATTTCCAGTCCGCCAGCACGATGACCTTTGCCTCCGTGACCTGGCTTTTGATGAGCTATCAATATATTCCTGTGGTGATCGGCTGCGTGCTGGGCATTTTGTACATCATCCAGCGGGCGATCCATTTCAAAGAGGCCTTTGCGCAGGAGGAAGCGGAATATCAAGTGGGAGGCGAGCGGTAAATGATCATTGCGATTTTTGTGGGCCTGCTTTTGATTTTGTTCCTCATGGGCGTTGCCGTGCCTTACGCGCTGATCGCCACCTCCGTCGTGGGCATGATCTATTCCGGAAGCTTCGGCCCGGTGCAGATGGGCACTATGGCGCAAAAGATGGCCGCCGGCGTCAACAGCTTCACTCTGCTGGCGATCCCCTTCTTCCTGCTGGCGGGCAAGATGATGAACGTCGGCAGTATCACCAAGCGCATCTTCAATGCCTGCAATGCCCTGGTGGGCTGGATCCCCGGCGGCCTGGGCCAGGTGAATATCCTGGCGTCCGTGGTGTTCGCGGGCATGAGCGGCTCCGCAGTGGCGGACGCCGCGGGCCTTGGCACCATTGAGATCAAGGCCATGGAGGATGAGGGCTTTGATACGGAGTTCGCAGCCGGCATCACGGCGGCGTCTTCCACCATCGGACCTATCATCCCACCTTCCATTCCCCTGATCATGTTCGGCTGTGCCGCCAGCGTGTCCATTTCCGACCTGCTGGTGGGCGGCATCGTTCCCGGCGTTGTCTGCGCCATCGCACTGGGCATCATGGTGGCCATCATCTCCCTTAGACGCCACTAACCCCGCCGGGGCTTCCCCAGTCTGCGGGAGCTTTGGTCGCTGTTCAAATCCTCCATCCTGTCGCTGATGACGCCTGTTATCCTCATCGGCGGCATCCTCTCCGGTGTGTTCACGGCGACGGAGGCCTCTGCGGTGGCGTCACTGTACGCCATGATCCTGGTGTGCCTGATCTACCGGGAAGTGGGCTTCAAGGACTTGATCCGGATCTTCAAGGAGGTCTGCCGGGAGGCCTCCGCCATCATGCTGGTGGTGGCGGCGTCCACGCTGTACGGCTACATGCTGACCAAATTCATGATCCCCAAAATGGCCCTGGAATTTTTCTTGAGCGTCAGCAGCAATAAATACGTGTTCCTGCTGATGATCAACCTGTTTTTGCTGTTCGTGGGCTGCTTTATGGAATCTAACGCCGCCATTTTGATCCTGGCGCCCATCCTGGTGCCCGCGGCAGTTTCCTTCGGCGTCAACGAGGTCCACTTCGGCCTCATCATGGTGTTCAATCTGATGGTCGGCCTGCTGACTCCTCCTGTGGGCATGTGCCTGTATGCCACGGCCCGCGTTGCCGGCCTGAGCTTTGAAGAGCAGCTGCGGGGAACCGCTGTGTTCTATATCCCTCTGGTGATCACCTTGATCGTTATCACCATGGTCCCTCAGGTCACTTTGTGCTTGATCAGCTGATCCACACATCAGGGAGGAGAAGTGCAGGGAACCTGTATTTCTCCTCCTGTTGCGATTACTGAGGTGTTTCACTTTGTCAAAACTGGTCGATTTCTTTTATCAAAAGGCGGCAAAGCCTGCTATGGGCAAGGCCGCCAAAACGGTTTATATGCTGCTGGGACTGATGGGAGCCGCGTTTCTTGTCACCGCCTATTACGCGGAGAACCAGCTGATTCACCAGATGGGGGCGACCGCGGGGATTTTGGGCATGGTCCTTGTGGGCGCTGTCTGCCGCGTCCGTCAAAGCGGCTGGAAGGAATATCTGCTTTTGTGGGCCCGACGGGACATCGCTATTGCCGTTGCCTGGGCGATATTGCTGTGCATTTGGATCGTAAACCCTGTGGTGTAAAAGACATGCGGGACCGCTTGGGCGGTCCCGCATGATCAGAAACGTTTGTGCTTTTGAAAATCAAGGCGCGGTCACCGGCGCCAGAGAGTTGCCCTGGACCATGGTGGGGTCGAAGATGTAGGCGTGGTTTGGAAGGGTTGGATGGTCGATGCGGTTCAAAATCGCCCGGCCGATCTGGAAGCCCATCTCCTTTACGTCAAACACCACCGCGGTGGGGCGGACCCGCATCAGCTCAGCATTGGGAATATCGTCGTAAGAGGCGAAGGACACGTCCTCGGGGATACGGAGCTTCCGCTCATACGCCTTTGCCAAAAACCCCATGGACATGGTGACGTTGTGGGAGACGATGGCCGTGGGCATCTGGGGCAGGGACATGAAGTAATTCAGCGCGTCCACGCCGGACTGATGGCAGAATTCGCCCTTAAAAATGTAGGGATAGTTCTGCTGGATGTCGATGCCGGCTTCCCGCATGGCGGCGGCAAAGCCCTCAAAGCGCTCCTTGGCGTTGCTGAGGTAATACGTGGGGCCGCAGATGGCGGCGATCTGCCGGTGACCCAGCTGCAGAAGATGGTTGGTCAGCTGGTAGCTGCCCAGGAAGTTGTTCGTATCCACCAGATCGCCGATGAAGCGCTCATCGTCCACCTTGCGGTTGCACAAAACGATGGGGCACTTTTGGGAGATCTCCTGGATGTACGCCGGATTTTTGCCGGTGGCGTTGATGATGATGCCATCGACATTGTTGCTCAGCAGCATTTTTAGGTACTCCCGCTCCCGGTCCGGGTCGTTTTCCGTGCTGCAAAGCAGCATGCTGTAATGATGGCTTGCCAAAACAGACTGCACGGCATGGGCCACAGAGATCAGAAATTCACTGGAGATGTCGGAAATCAAAAATCCGACGGTGTATGTGCGGTTTGTTTTCAAGCTGATGGCGGCGGAATTCGGGATGTAATCCAGCTGATGGACCGTATTCATGACGCGCTGCTTCATTTCCTCCGTTACGGAGACGCTGTTGTTCAAAACACGGGAAACCGTCGCAATGGAAACACCGGCGGTTCTTGCGACATCCTTGATGGTCGTTCTCTTCTCCATAAGCACTCCTACAGTTGCAGTATGATTTGCCGTGTATGAGATCGCCTGGGCATGTAAGAAAGAGCTGATATTTTGAGTATTATACCATATTTGTAAAATAATGCAAATATCTGTGGCCATTTTTGTGCCAAACACTGGTAAATGCGTGGCCCGGAAAGGAGACTGCAAATGAAATTTGGACACTGCGCACAGCCGGGTGAGTTCGCGGCGGTGAAACGGAGCGGCTATGCGTTTACAGAGCTGCGGGGCAAGGCTGTGGCCGCCATGTCGGACGAGGCGTTTGACCAGGTGTGCCGGGAGCTGGACGAGCTGGAGCTTCCGTGCCTGGGGTTTAACGCCTACTGTCCGGCGGAGGTAGTCATCGCAGGCCCCGGATACGACCGGGCCAACACCCGGGCTTACGCCGCCCGTCTGGCAGCACGGGCGGGGCGGCTGGGCATCCGGCAGGTGGGCATCGGCTCTCCCGCGTCCCGCACGCTGCCGGAGGGATACGACCGCAAAAAGGCCAAGGCGCAGCTGCGGGAGTTTTTAATGGACACGGCGGAGTGTTTTGACCCCGTGGGCGTGAAGGTGGCCCTGGAGCCCCTGGCCCCCTGCTTTTGCAACTGTGTCAACGACTATGACGAGGGGGAGGCCATTGCCAGGGCGCTGCAGCCCCACAAGGTCGGCCTCATTCTGGATTTTCTCAACATGGAGCTCAGCGGTGAGGATGAGCGGGAGCTTTTGACGCTGGTGCCCAGCGTGCTGCACACCCACATCTCCGATTATGACGGCACCCCCTACCGCCGCGACGAGCTGAAGCCCGCGTATTATGAGCGGCACCGGGAGCGGCTGCGGCGGCTGAAGGCCGCGGGGTACGACGGCTCCGTTTCCATTGAAACGGACCTGCCCTATGACGAGGAACGGGCACAGCAGACCCTGCTGGCCATCCGGGACATCGGCTGAGGGAGGCCGCATGCAAATGCGGATATGCGTATAAGAAAGCGGTAATTTTGAAAGGAGCGTATCATATGGAATCTGTTGCACTGACTGTCATCGTTACTTATAAGACCCTGCCCGGCAAGGCGGAAGCCTTCTACCGGGCGGTCACGGAGTCCGGCGTGGCGGCGGGTGTCCGCCAGGAGCCCGGCAACCACGGCTACTCCTTCTACCTGCCTCTGGATGAGGAGGACACGCTGGTCCTGATCGAGCAGTGGGAGAATGAGGACGCCGCGGACGCCCACGCATTTACAGACAACGTCAAGAAGATGGGCACCATCAAGCCCGACTACGTGCTGGAGACGAAAGCCGTCCGCTACTGCCGCTACAAGGGCTGAGAAGAAAGTGAAAAGCCGCCTATTCCCTGGCACCTAACGGCCGGGGAATGGGCGGCTTTTGCTTGTTGGGTCAATCCGCGGTTTTCAAAATCTCTCCCGCCAGGGCCATTTGCTCCGCCGTGGGCGTTTCGTCGAAGCGAATCTCCACGATACGGTCTGGCCAGCAGAGAAGATAGCGGGCAGAGGGTTCGTCCTGGAAGTGGTACAGCTGGTAGGCTTCCGCCGCTCCCCAAGGGGCGGCGTCCGTGGGCCGGTAGGCGCTGCGGTATTCCGCAGGGTCATTGAACCAGTACCGCTCCAGCATGCTTTTTTTGCAAATGCCGTATAAAAACGGCACCTTGACCTCCACAATGTCGTATGCCAGGTCCGGCTCGCCCAGGGCGTCCATCCGGGGCCGCTGGGTATATTCCCGGAAGGCTGCCAGCACGGTCTCGGAGATCCGGGCCTCCGTGGACCAGCGGGTATAGTCCGTGTCCGTTAGGTCCTCGATCCGCAAAGGAATGTCATCGGCATAGACCTTCCAGGCCATGCCTCTGTATTCGTAGGTCTCCGCCGGCCTGCGGTCCTCCAGCCAGCCGGAGCGGATACCCCGGAAGATGAGGGCTGTCATCCCGCCCGTCAGCGCCGCCGCCAGCACCACGCTCATGATGACGGTCACCGCCCGGGTGACGGTCCGGGGGGCCTGCAGGCCCTTGAGGGCGGATTTGGCGGCGTTGATCAGCAGCAGGATGAGGACAAAGGCCGCCAGCCAGAACAGCATGGCAAACAGCGTGGACCGGGTGTGCTCCAGCGCGGCGGATAAGAAAAAGAGAAACGCCACAGCCAGCAACAGCAAGCTGAGCCGCCGGTGGGTGCGGATGGGCAGAAATTCCCCGGTGGCCTCCGCCAGGGCCCGGGCTCTCTTGTACCAGCGGAAGTAAAAGAGGAACTCATACAGCTCCACTCCCAGAAACACCAGCCAGGCGGGCAGGGCGTACAGGGAGGAGGGGGTGGAGAGGAAGTCCACCGGGTCCTCCCAAAACAGCCGCAGCTGGAAGCACACCTGGAAAAGGGCCAGGGCTGCGACAACGGCCATCCCCGGCAGGGAGGAGCGCTTCATGGTCCGGTGAACGGTGTCCACCTGTGTCAAAGCGTCGGTCTCCAGCGGCACCGGGTCCTCCTCCGCTGTGCAGAAGATCTGCATCTGCCCCCAACGGGCCGACAGGTGCCATCCGGCGGATTCACAGTAGTCCTGGTAGGTCTGCTGCCCCTCCGTGGGGCCTGGGTCAAATTCCGAGGCGGCGGGAAAGTAGGTGACGGCGAAATGGAGCCTTTGCGGCTCTATGCGGCGGTAGCGCCAGAGATAGGGCCCCGGCTGTTCCACCATCCAGCCCTTGGCGGCCATTTCCTCCAGGTGGGCTTGGATGCCCGTGTGGTCAAAAAAGGAGAAGGCTTCAAAGCGGCGTTTCGTATCCTTCATGTGCCGGCACCTCCCGTCAGTGTCTCATAATCCGCCGCCAGGGTCCGCAGACGGCGGTATTCCTCCTCCAGGGCCTTCTGACCCGCCTGGGTGATCAGGTAGCTGCGCCTGCGGCCCTCCACCTTTGTCTCCGCGATGTAGCCCGCCTGCACAAAGTGTTCCAGCAGGTTGTATAGGGTCCCGGGCCCCACTGCCACCCGGCCACGGGTCAGCTCCGATACCTGGTCCATGATGTCCGCGCCGCACTGCTCCTGCCGCAGGCACAGGAGAATATAAAACATCTGCTCCGTCAGAGTTTGGAATTTTTCCCGGGCCATGGAGCCGCCCCCTAATATCGAATATCGTTATTTCTGCGTTCAGTATAATATCGAATATCGATGTTGTCAAGAGCCGTGGGAGAAACCCTTGCCTTTTGGCGCAGAGCGTGCTATCCTGTACCCATAAATCAAAGAAAAAGAGGAGAAACAGAGATATGATGTATTCTTTCCGCCCCCAGGGTGTCTGCGCCCGGGAAATGCACGTGGATGTGAACGACCAGGGTGTCATTGAGAACCTGGAGGTCGTGGGCGGCTGCAGCGGCAACCTGCAGGGCATCGGCGCCCTGGTGAAGGGCATGCCCGCCCAGGAGGCTGTCACCCGCCTCAAGGGCATCCACTGCGGCATGAAGCCCACCTCCTGCCCGGACCAGCTGGCCCGGGGCCTGGAGAAGATCCTGGCGGACAGCGGCCGGTAAACAAAAGAAGAGACCTGCCTCGGGCGGGTCTCTTTTTATGTTCACAAAGTTTACAAAGTGTTGGTGGACAATGCATGGGAAAGATGGTATATTAAAGTGTACTGCTGAAATCCCCCACTTAGGAGGAACACATATATGAAGATCGTTCTGGTCATCGATCAATTCGATGATGCCAATAACGGCACCACCATCAGCGCCCGCCGCTTTGCCATGGCCTTGAAGGAGCATGGCAACGAGGTGCGGGTCATTGCCATCGGCAAAAACACGGATTACAAGTACGCGGTCCGGCAGATGAAGTTTCCGCCGGTGGTGGAGCATCTCATCACCAGCCAGGGCATGCGCCTGGCCATCCCCAACAAGCATGTGTTTGAAAAGGCGGCGGCCTGGGCGGACGTGGTGCATTTCATGATGCCCTCGCCCCTGGCCATCACGGGCCTGCGGCATGTGGAGAAGCTGGGCATTCCCCACACGGCGGCCTTCCACTGCCAGCCGGAGAATATCACCTTCACCCTGCACATGGGCAACAGCCGGCGGGTGAATGACTTTGTGTACGACAAATTCCGGGACACCTTCTTCAACCGCTTCACCCACATTCACTGCCCCAGCAACATGATCGCAAACCAGCTCCGCCAGCATGGCTATACCGCCCAGCTCCACGTGATCTCCAACGGCATCAGCCCCCAGTACGTTTACGGCAAGCGGCCCAAGGAGGACTGGATGGAGGGCTTTTTCAACGTGCTGATGGTGGGCCGCTACGCCGGTGAAAAGCGGCAGGACGTGCTCATCGACGCCTGCGCCAAGTCCCGCCACGCAAACCGCATCCAGGTGATCCTGGCGGGCAAGGGACCCCTGGAGAAAAAGTACCGGAAGCTGGCGGAAAAGCTGCCCAACCCCATCGTCATGAGCTTTTACGAGCCGGAGCGGCTGCTGGAGATCCTGCACATGGCGGACCTGTACGTCCACACCTCCGACGCGGAGATCGAGGCCATGAGCTGCATGGAGGCCTTTGCCTGCGGCCTGGTGCCTGTCATCGCCGATTCGCCCCGGTCCGCCACGCCCCAGTTCGCCCTGGACGAGCGGAGCCTGTTCCCGGCGGGGGACAGCGATGCTCTGGCCCGGCGCATCGACTGGTGGATCGAGCATCCGAAGGAGCGGAAAGAGATGGAGCTGCGGTATGCCGAGCATGCCAAGCAGTACGCCCTGGAGGAATCCATCAAAAAGACCGAGGAGATGTTCCGCATGGCCATCGAGGAGCAGAAAGCGGCCAAAGAGAGCCTCCGCAAGTGAATATGATCCTGGCGGCCGCCTGTATGGGCGGCCGCCGTTTTTATACTGCAAGCCTCTCGCAGTTGCCGCCCGCACGGGCGGCTGTTTTTTTGCATACACTGGCTCAGCAAAGGAAGTGAGGAGATGCACCATGGCATATTCCGACCGGGAGCTGCTGGCGCGGCTCATCCAATGTGAGGCGGGCGGAGAGGGTGAAAATGGGATGAAGGCGGTGGCCGGTGTGGTCATGAACCGCGTCCACGCCAGGGGCGGCGAATACGCCCGGGTGGGGCAGGGCAGCATCCGCAACATCATATTCCAGCCCTATCAGTTCGTCTGTGCCAGCGAAACGGAGGGCGGGGTCTACAACCCGCAGAATATTTATAACATGCGGCCCGAGCAGATCCACTATGACATCGCCGACTGGGCAATCGCCGGAAACCGTCTGCCGGATGTGGCGGAGTCGCTGTGGTTCTACAATCCCTTCGGGCCAAAGTGCCGGTCCCGGTTCCCCTCGGACGTGGGATACTGGCAGACCCGCATCGGTGACCATTGCTTTTACAATCCCACCGACGCGTATTATCAAACTTGAGAGGTGTTATCATGCAGCGTTTACCGAATACTTATGGGGCGGCTATGCCGCAGATGACGGAGCAGGCCCGGCAGAGAAGCGCCGGGGACTGGTCCGGTGAGATCAGCCGGATGCCCATGGAGCACATCCGCCAGACGCCGGCGGGGCAGGGCGGCATGTCCGGCCCCATGGGCGCCGCCGGGCCTGTGGGGATGGACGGCTCCCGGACCGTACCGCCGGAGCTGGCGGATATGAGCAACGACCTGCCGGTGGAGGTCATCACCGCTCCCACCTCCACCCGGGAGGCCTATATGGGCTCCTGGAAAGCCCTGCTGTCCCGCTATGAGGGAAGCTATGTAGTAGCTACCTTCCTGGTGGGCACCCAGAATACCATCTCCTGGGAGGGCATTCTCTTCGACGTGGGCAATGACTATCTCACCATTTACCAGGAGAGCAGGGATCGTTATATCGTCAGCGACTACTACTCCTTGAAATTTATCGAGTTTTACGACATCCAGCGCCGCCGCCGCTGCGCGGAGCTGCTGCGGGAGGACGGCTGGCAGAGCAACGGCATGAGCGACAGCATGGGCAGCGGGATGCCCCGCCGCTGACAAAGGGATTGCGGAGCGGGGGAGAGTGTGCTAAAATCCCAGTATCAAAAGAGAAAAAGGAGAATCTTCCATGGATTTTGCAAAGCTTTCCGCGGAGCGCTACTCCCTTCGCAAGTTCAGTGACCGTCCTGTGGAGGCGGAAAAACTGGCCGCCGTTCTGGAGGCCGGACGCAACGCTCCCACCGCCCACAACCTGCAGCCCCAGCGTATTTTCGTCCTCCGGAGCCCCGAGGCCCTGGAAAAGGCCGACGCCTGCACCGCAGCCCATTTCCATCCCCCGGTGATCCTGGTGGTGGCCTACGATCCAGAGGCCGCCTGGAAGCGGGAGACCGACGGCAAGAACCACGGCGAGATCGACGCCGCCATCGCCGCCACCCAGATGATGCTGGCAGCCGCCGACCTGGGCCTTGGCACCACGTACGTGGGCATGTTCGAGCCGGAAAAGCTCCTGGCCGCCTTCCCGGAGATGGCGGGACTGTGCCCCATTGCCATGCTGCCCCTGGGCTATCCGGCGGAGGGCGCCCATCCCTCCCGCCTGCACGCGGACCGAAAGCCCCTGGAGGAGTTGGTGAAATACCTGTAAAGGGTGTGAAAAAAGGAGACTGCCTTGGCAGTCTCCTTTTGATTTATCTTCTGCGGCGGCCCCGGTAGCTTTGGCGGGAACTGGACCGAACGCTGCGGCCGTAGCGGTAGCGGCGGCGGCCGAAGATGAGCTTCCACAGCAGCACCAGCACCACCAACACCGCCAGCACGATGCCGGCGATCCTGACAGCGGGCTTGGCGAAAAACAGCTTCACATCCCGCCAGAAGGTCAGCAGCTTGGAGGCCTCCACGTCGTTGAGGGCCAGCAGGTCCTCCGAGGCGTAGACCGTTCCCTTATAGGAAAGCTGGATGGTGCCCAGCTTGTCCCCGGCGGCAATGGGAGCCTCCACTGGGTCGGAGCGCAGGGTGATGGTCCGCTCCAGGTCCTCCGGCGCCAGGCCGTTGGGCATCAGCACCTCCACGTCCCGGGCGGGGTGGACAGTGACATGGTCAATCTTGGACAGGGACACCGCTACCTCCTTGGGGTATTCGTTGGCGGAGAGGATGCTCTTATAGGAGAAGTTGTCAAAGCCCCAGTTGAACAGGCGGTTGGTCTCGTAAAAGCTCATGGTGCGGATCTCGCCGTCCTCCAAAGTCAGACGGTCACAGCCCAACACCACGCTGATGAAGCTGAGGCTGCCCTTGGCGGCGGAGGACACCAGACAGTGGCCCGCCTCGGAGGTGGAGCCGGTTTTGATGCCATGGGCATCCTTGTTGACATAGCCCCGGGACCGCCACACGGAGATGAGGTAGTTGGTGGAGTGGAGGGAACGGGCTTCGTGGAGGTTGGTGGCGGGCAGGGTGATGTCCCCGGTGTCGCTGATGCGGACGAAGTCCGGATGGGTCAAGGCCTCCCGGGTGATGAGGTACAGGTCCCAGGCGGAGGTGTAGTGCTGGCTGTCGTGGAGACCGGTGGGGTTGACGAAATGGGTGTTTTCACAGCCCAGAGCCTGGGCCTTGGCGTTCATCTGCTCCGCAAAGGCGTCCACGGAGCCGGCCACGGCCTCCGCCAGAATGACGCAGGCCTCGTTGGCGGACACCACCAGCATGCAGTAGAGCAGCTGCTCCACCGTCATGATCTCGCCGGTTTTGATGCCGGCGGTGCTGCCGGCGGTGTCCAGGGACTCGATGGTGGAGGAGGCGGTGATCTCCTGGTCCAGGGACAGCCGGCCGCTGTCCACAGCCTCCATGACCAGCAGCGCCGTCATGATCTTGGTGAGACTGGCGGGATACAGCTCTTGATGCTCATTTTTGGCATAGACGATGGAGCCGGTATTGGCGTCCACCAGCAGTGCCGCCTTGGCCTGAATATCCGGGTCCTCCGGCAGCACCGGCTCCTCAGCGGCGGCAAAGGAGGTGGCCGTCAAGCTCACCAGCAGCGTGAACAATAAAAAAACAGATAAAAAACGCTTTGCTTTCATGTGCAACTCCCGCAATCTATGATATACTGTGATTAGCTGTTTCCAAGAAGCGTGCCGTGTGACACGGTTCGACAATTACAATCATTATACCAAAAAAAACAGGGGAGTTCAACAGTGAGAGCGGCGGGAAAAGCCACCAAAACGGAAAAATGCCTGTTGGGTCTGACGGCGGTGTTTTTGTGCCTGCTGGCAGGGCTGAGCCTCTATGACGCCCGCCGGACAGAGCCGGTGCGCATCCGGACGGAGCATTCCGCCTCCCAGGAGGAGCTGGTGCCGGACCTTGTGCCCCTGGACCTAAACACCGCCACGACGGAGGAACTGGCCGGCCTGCCGGGCATCGGCACGGAGCTGGCGGCGCGGATCGTGGCGTACCGGGAGGCCAACGGGGCCTTCGGGACCGTGGAGGAGCTGCTGGAGGTCAGCGGAATCGGAGAGAAGAAGCTGGCCGGCCTGGAGGGCCGTGTCTTTGTGGAGAGAGAGGAAGCGAAATGAAGATCCTGGTCGTAGACGACGAAAAACTGCTGGTGAAGGGCATGAAATTCAATCTGGAGAACGAGGGCTACGAGGTGGAGTGCGCCTATGACGGTGCCGCCGCCGTGGAGCTGGCCCGGAACGGCCAGTTCGACCTCATCATCCTGGACGTGATGATGCCGGAGGTGGACGGGCTGGAGGCCTGCATGCGCATCCGGGAGTTTTCCAATGTGCCCATCATCATGCTCACCGCCAAAAGCGAGGATGCCGACAAGCTCATGGGCTTTGAGTGCGGGGCGGATGATTACCTCACGAAGCCCTTCAACATCCTGGAGCTGAAGGCCCGGGTCCGGGCCCTGCTGCGGCGGGCCGCCGGCGTGCAGCGGAACCGGGGCGCCATTTTGGCGGCGGGAGATCTGAGCCTCAACACAGAGGAACGGGTGGCCATCCGGGACGGCCAGACCGTGGAGCTCACCGCCAAGGAGTATGACCTCATCGAGCTTTTGATGCGCAACCCCCGGCGGGTATACAGCCGGGAAAACCTGATGAACGTGGTGTGGGGCTATTCCTACGCCGGAGATTACCGGACCGTGGATGTGCACATCCGCCGCCTGCGGGAAAAGCTGGAGAAAAACCCGGCGGAGCCGGACCACATCATGACCAAGTGGGGAGTGGGGTACTATTTCAAGGGATAAGAGCTCCTTTTGGAGCAGTCTGCAGGTAAAATTCGGCCTCAGCTACATTTTGGTCATCGCGGCGGTGCTGATGCTGCTGAACACATATCCCCTGCTGGTGTCGGAGGACCTGGTGTTCCGCTCCAAGGCCACCACCCTCCAGTCCAGCGTGTCCGTTATGGTGTACTCCCTCTCGGGCCTGGACAAGCTGAACGAGGAGAATGTCTCCGCGGCCATGGCGGTGGTGGAGGAGACGGGCCTTTCCCGCATCCTGGTGACGGATGGCGCCGGAAAGGTCCTCTATGACACCCGGGAGACCGGAAACGCCGTGGGGGAATATGCCCTTTACACGGAGATCGTCCAGGCCTTGATGGGCAACGACGCCTTCATCTGCAATTACCAGGGCGGCGCCTTCCGCAGCCGCGCCTCTTCGCCGGTGCTGTATCAAAACCAGATCATCGGCGCCGTGTACGCCTATGAGTATGACACGGAGCAGGCGGCCCTGCTGAAGGGCCTGCAGGAAAACCTGCTGCGGCTGTCCGCCGTCATCGCCGTGATGGTGCTGGTGCTGAGCATGGTGCTGTCCCGGGCGCTGACCCGGAAGATCGGACGGCTGCTCACCGCCATCCGCCAGGTGCGGGAGGGCGCTTACAGCCACCGGGCGGAGATCCCGGGGCGGGACGAGATCGCCCAGATCGGACAGGAGTTCAACAGCCTCACGGACCGGCTGCAGAAGACGGAGAATGCCCGGCGGCGCTTTGTGTCCGACGCCTCCCACGAGCTGAAAACGCCCCTGGCCGCCATCCGGCTGCTGACGGATTCCATTTTGCAGACAGAGGACATCGACGCCGCCACCACCCGGGAGTTCGTGGCGGACATCGGCCAGGAGGCGGAGCGCCTCAGCCGCATCACCGAGGACCTGCTGCGGCTGACCCGGCTGGACAGCGGTGTGCTGGACCCGCCGGCGCGGGTGGATGTGCTGCCGGTTTTGGAGCAGGTCATGCGGATGATGAGCCTGGTGGCCCAGGAACGGCGGGTGGATTTGACCTACGAGGCTGCCGGCGCGTGCACCGTGATGGCCACCCGGGATGAGATCCATCAAGTCATCTACAATTTGACGGACAATGCCGTGAAATACTCCGGCGCCGGCGGCGCGGTCCAGGTCTCCCTCCGCAAAGAGGGGGAATGGGTGGTGCTGGAAGTGGCGGATAACGGACCCGGCATCCCGGAGACGGACATCGACCGGGTGTTTGAGCGATTTTACCGGGTGGACAAGGCCCGTTCCCGGAGCGCCGGCGGCACCGGCCTGGGACTGTCCATCGTGAGAGACACTGTGGAAAAGCGGGGCGGAGCCGTGGACGCGGCCAACCGCCCGGGCGGCGGCGCGGTGTTCACCGCCCGCTGGCCCTGGAAGGGAGGGGAGCCATCGTGAAACGGATGCTTGCCCTGTGTGCCCTGCTGGCGGTGCTCACCGGCTGCACCTACGCGGCGGTGGCGGGAAGGCAGGAGGCCGAGAGCTACGACCTCTATTTCCGGGAAAAGGACCTCACGGCCGCAGCCGGCGGCGACGCCCTTCGGGCGGAGCAGATCTACCTGCCTGCCGATATTTCCCGGGAGGATACCGCCCGGATGGCGGAAGAGCTGCTGACAGAGCTTTTGAAGGGCCCGCTGGACGAATCGCTGAAAAGTCCCTTTCCCACGGGAACGGTCTTGAATACCTTGACGCTGGAGGGCGGACGGGCCGTGGTGGACTTGACCGCGGCCTACGGAGCGCTGTCCGGCGTGTCGCTGACCTTGGCGGATTACGCTATCACGCTGACGCTGACCCAGCTGCCGGGAATATCCGAGGTGCGGGTCACAGTCCGGGGACAGGAGCTGGATTACCGGGGCACCCAGCGGCTTCGTCCCCGGGATGTGCTTTTCACCACCACGGAGGATGTGGTGGGCACGGTGGCGGTCACGCTGTACTTCCAGAATGAGGAGGGGCGGCTGGTCCCCACGGACATGGAGCTGAAGCTCTATGAGGGTGATACCCAGGCAGGCGCGGTCATCAAGGCCCTGGAGGAGGGACCGGAGGAAAAGGGCCTGCGGCCCGTGTTCCCGGAGGCCTTCCGGGTGAAATCCGCCTGGCTGGAGGAGGACGCGTGTTATGTGAACCTCAGCTCGGCCGTACTGCCGGAGCTGACGGACGAGCAGGCGCTGCTGACAGCTGTCCGGGCACTGGTACAGTCCCTATGCTCCCTGGAGAGCGTGGACGAGGTGCAGTTCCTGGTGGACGGTGAGTTTACCCGGTCCTATGGGGCGGTCCCCGTGGCGGAGCCCTATCTTCCGGAAAACTGAAACGCTGCGAAGGCACCGCGGACGTTTTGCCCGCGGTGCTTTTCTATGGGCGGAAAAACAGGCGCACCGCCAGGGCGGAGGCGGCAAAGCCCGTCAAGTCCGCGGCCAGAGCCGCCGGCACCGCGTGGCGGGTGCGGTGGATGCCGGCGGAGCCGAAATAGACGGCGATGGTGTAGAAGGTGGTCTCCGTGCTGCCCAGCATGACAGCGGCCACCCGGCCGATGTAGCTGTCCGGCCCGTGGGTGCGCATCAGGTCCGTGGCCACCGCCAGGGCGCCGCTGCCGGAGATGGGGCGGATGAGCAGGAGGGGCGCCGTCTCTGACGGGATGCCCAGCCAGCCCAGCACCGGCGCCAGCAGGCCGGAGAGCCACTCCATGGCGCCGGAGGCCCGGAACATGCTCACGGCGGTCAAAAGGCCCACCAGGGCGGGAACGATGCGCAGCAGCACCGTCAGTCCCTCTTCGGCACCGTGGGTCAAGGCGCCGTAGATGTCCACCCGCCGGCCAAGGCCAAAGGCCGCCACCGCCGCCAGCAGTATGGGGACCACCAGGGAGCTGAGATTCATGACCGCCTCCTTCCCGCCAGGGCCAGCAGCCAGGCCGCCGTCAGCCCCGCCGCCACGGAGAGAACGGAGGAAAACCACACCGCTGGCAGAATGTCAAAGGGCGTCCGGCAGCCGGCGGCGGCACGGACGGAGGCGATGGTGGCGGGCAGCAGCTGGATGGAGGCGGTGTTCAGCACCACCAGCCGGCACAGCTCGTCGCTGGCGACGCCGCCGCAGCCCCGGGCCATCCTGCGGGCCGCCCGGATGCCCAGGGGCGTGGCGGCGTTGCCCAGGCCCAGCAGGTTGGCCGACACATTGGCGGACACCGCCGCCAGGGTCTCGCTGTCCTGGCTGGCCTCCGGCAGCAGCCGACGCAGCAGGGGGCGGAAGGCCCGGGCAAGACTTCCGGAGAGGCCGCAGACGTTCATGATCTCCATTACGCCGGACCACAGGCACAGCACGCCGGCCATGGACAGGCTCAGCTCCACCGCACTCTGGGCACCGGAGAGGGCGGCCTCCGACACCGCGTCCATGCGGCCGGTAGCCGCGCCGAACAGCAGGGAGAGGAGGACCATCCCGCCCCATATCCGCGACATGGCCATAAGCATTTCCTCCTTTTATCAAAAATGCGCAAAATTGTGAATGAAGTTTGAATTTTTGAAAGTTTAAATTGACATTTAATGACAGGTTGTGATATTGTCAGTAGGCCAAAACGAGAGAAATATCGGCAGGAAAGGAGTAATACTGTGAAAGCGACTGGAATTGTGCGAAAAGTCGACGAATTGGGTCGAATCGTGCTCCCCATTGAAATGCGCCGCACCCTGGACATCGCGGAAAAAGACGCACTGGAAATCTATGTGGAGGGTTCGTCCGTCATTCTGAAAAAATACAGACCCAGCTGTATTTTTTGCGACGGAACCAAGGACATCACCGTATTCAAAGGCAAGAACGTCTGCCCAAAATGTCTGAAGGAACTGAAAGCTCTGTAAGCGCCGCGCTTGCTGAACATGGAAAAACCGCCCCGGTCTGATCAGCCGGAGCGGTTTTATGTTTTTGATGCCTCACTTTTCCAGGGCGGCGGCGTACAGCTCGTTTTTGGAGAGGCCGGTGTGGGCGGCGACCTCCTTGGCGGCGTCCTTCAGACGCATGCCGCCTTCCACCAAGGCCCGCACCTGGGCCACGCCGTCCGTCAAGGTGACAGCGGCATCCTCCTGCTTCTCCGCGCCGGCCACCACCAGCACGTATTCGCCCTTGGGGTCGCGGTCCTGATAATAGGCCACGGCTTCCCCTAGCGTGCAGCGCCGGGTCTCCTCGTGAAGTTTTGTCAGCTCCCGGCACAGGGCGATCCGCCGCTCCGGGCCGAAGGCGGCGCACAGGTCCTCCAGCGTGGTGCGGAGCTTGTGGGGCGCCTCGTGGAAGATCATGGTCCGTTCTTCATTTTGCAGGCTGTCCAGATGGGCCTTGCGGCTCTTTTTGTTGACGGTGAGAAAGCCTTCAAAGGTGAAGCGCCCCGTGGGCAGGCCGCTGACCGCCAGGGCGTTCACCGCCGCGCAGCAGCCGGGAATGGCGATGACCTCCACGCCGTTTTCTCCGCATAGGCGCACCAGGTCCTCGCCGGGGTCGGAGATGGCGGGGGTGCCGGCGTCCGTCACCAGGGCGCAGGATTCACCCGCCTGCAGCCGTGCAAGGATGCTCTGCCCGGCGGAGACGTGGTTGTGTTCATGGTAGCTGACCAGGGGCTTTTTGATGCCGAAGTGGTTTAAAAGCTTCACGGATACCCGGGTGTCCTCCGCCGCGATGAAATCCACTGCCTCCATGGTCTCCACAGCCCGGGGCGAAAAATCCCCCAGGTTGCCGATGGGGGTGGCCACTAGATACAAGGTGCCGCTCATGGCAAGTCCTCCTGTTGTCTGAAATAGATGGCGTCCAGCTCCGCCGTGGGGGAGCCGTCGGGATACTGCAAAATCAAGGGCGCTTCCACGGTGAGGCCCGGCTTTCCGCCCCGGCACCCCTCCGCCAGCACCAGGGAGGGAGCTCGGTCCGCCCGCACTTGAACGAAGCGCAGCCGCTTGGGCTCCATGGCGCCGGAGCGCATGGCCTCCAGCAGGTCCGTCAGCCGCTCCGGCTTGTGGACCAGGCACAGCCTGCCGCCCCAGCGGAGCAGATAGGCCGCCGCATGGCACACATCCTCCAGCGTGCAGGCCACCTCCGCCCGGGCGGTGCGGCGGGTATCCGATGGGGCCAGGGCGCCGCTCCGGGGCGGGTAATAGGGCGGGTTGCACACCGCCAGGTCAAAGCTGCCGGTGGGAAACAGGGTTTTGACCTCCCGCAGGTCGGCGGCGTAAAAGGTCATTTGGCCCCCGAGGCCGTTTTCCTCCGCTGCCCGCTCCGCCAGACGGATGGCCTGGGGCTGGATGTCCACGCCGGTAACGCGCAGCCCCGGCTGCCGCTGCATCAGCAGCAGCCCTAAAAGTCCCGTGCCGCAGCCTAGGTCCACGGTCCGCAGCCCCGGCCGCAGCTTGGGCAGGGAGGAGAGGGCAAACGTGTCCGTTCCGGGAGGGAACAGCTCGTCGTCATAGACAAAGCAGTATCCGCCGGGTTTTAAGCGTTCCCAGTGTTCCATGGTGCCAGCCTCCTCTCCTGCTAAGGTGCATTATAGCGGAAAACAAAAAGCCCCGCAAGCTTAAGCTTGCGGGGCTTTTATGTATCCCTTTTAGATTAGTCCTCGGGGACGATGGCACCGTTGGGGCAGGTGTCGCTGCAAGAACCGCAGTCCAGGCAGGCGGCAGCGTCGATCACATACTGATCGTCGCCCTGGCTGATGGCACCAGCGGGGCAGACATCCGCGCAGGAACCGCAGCTGACGCAGGCAGAAGTAATCTTGTAAGCCATGGGAAGCACCTCCATAAGATTTGTGATTTTCATTTTACCATACAATTCTGAAAAAGCAAGCATATCCCGTTAAAAATTTGTCTTTGATTTTGCAAAGAAGAATTGCCGTTCATAATTTGTTTTCAAAAAGGTCAAAGAAAGTCAAAAATGACCTCTTGACAATTGACCGGACGGTGGTATACTAGCATCAGAACAAAAGGTTAAAGAAAGTCAAAGTCAAAATGAAATAGGCTTTCAACAGAAAGGAATGGTACGTGCGTGGGGATTTCGGATTTGATCGCCAGCTTTCTTCAAGAGAGCCTGGACGAAGCGGAAAACGGTGTGCTGGAGGTCCAGCGCAATGATCTGGCCCAGCGCTTCAACTGTGTACCCAGTCAGATCAATTACGTCATGAGCACCCGGTTCTCCCCGGAGCGGGGCTACATCGTGGAAAGCCGCCGGGGCGGCAACGGATACATCCGCATCACCCGGGTCCAGGTGGACCGGCAGACACTGATGATGCATGTCATCAATTCCCTGGGCGACCAGGTGGACCTGCCCTCCGCCAGAGCCATCCTCAGCAATCTGGTCCACACCGAGGCGCTGGAGGAGACTGTGGCGCGGAGCCTGCTGGCCGCCGTGGGCGACAAGGCGCTTTCCGCTGTGCCCCGGGAATCCCGGGACCGGGTGCGGGCGGATATTATGAAGCAGGTCTTGATCTTACAGGTGTAAGCGCATGACCGGCATCAAATCAGGCAATGAATAATAGATAGATGCGATATAGGAGGAATCGATTATGAAATGCGAGAATTGTGGCAAGAATGAAGTCACCTTTATTTACCAGAGCAACATCAACGGCAAGGTCACGGAAAAGCACCTTTGCAGCGAATGCGCCGAGCAGCTGGGCTACACCCAGAAAATCGCGGCCCACAACCGCTCCATGATGCAGAATTTCTTCGGCGGAAGCCTGCTGGGCAACGGCTTTTTCGACGATTTCTTCTCTCCCATGCCCAGTCTGATGGGCCGGAGCGGCTGGCTGCTGGAGGACCCCTTCGACGACTTCTTCGCCGAGATGCCCGCCCTCAGTGCGGCGCCGGTCCAGCAGCAGGAGGAGCAGCAGAAGCAGCAGAATGACCTGGTGGGCAAGGAGGAGCAGAGCCGCTTCGCCTATATGCGCCAGGTGAACGCTTTAAAGCTGGAAATGAAGAAGGCTGTCCATCAAGAGAACTTTGAGCGGGCCGCCCAGCTGCGGGACCAGATCCACCAGCTGGAAGCGGAACACAAGGAGAGCAAGTAACCACAGGATATTCCCAAAAGGGAGGTAAGCACTATGAATGAAAATAAATTTACGCCCGGAGCCGAAGAGGCTCTGCGGCTTTCCCAGGAAGCGGCGGGGGAGCTGGGCCACGGCTACGTGGGCACCGAGCACCTGCTGCTGGGCTTGATCCGGGAGGGTGAGGGCGTTGCCCACACCGTGCTGACGGAGGCGGGCCTCACGGACGATATGATCGTGGAGATCATCAAGACCAGCGTGGGCGTCGGCCTGCCCGGCAGCAATCCCGCCCAGGGGCTGACGCCCCGGGCCAAGCACGTGGTGGAGATCGCCATGGAGGATTCCATCCGGGGCGGCTACAACTACGTGGGCACCGAGCACCTGCTGGCCGGCATCCTGCGGGAGGGCAACAACATGGCGGTCCGAATCCTGCGGACCGCCGGTGTGGACGCCAAGCACCTGTACACCGCCCTCATGCAGAAGCTCAGTGACAGCCCCCGCGGCCGCGGCGCCGAGGGAGCAAAGGCCGCCGCCAAGGATGACGGCGGTAAAAACAAGACCTTGAAGGAGTTTACCCGGGATTTGACGGCGGATGCCCGCTCCGGCAAGCTGGACCCGGTCATCGGGCGGGACAGCGAGATCCAGCGGGTCATCCAGATCCTCTCCCGCCGCACCAAGAACAACCCCTGCCTCATCGGTGAGCCCGGCGTGGGCAAGACCGCCATCGCCGAGGGACTGGCCCGGAAGATCGTCATGGGCGATGTGCCCGATGACCTGCTGGACAAGCGCCTGTTGTCCCTGGATCTTTCCGGCATGGTGGCCGGAACCAAGTACCGGGGCGAGTTTGAAGAGCGCATCAAGAAGGTGCTGGAGGAGGTCCAGAAGTCCGGCAACGTGATCCTCTTCATCGATGAGCTGCACACCATCGTGGGCGCCGGCTCCGCCGAGGGCGCCGTGGACGCGGCCAACATCATCAAGCCGGCCCTGGGCCGGGGCGAGATCCAGGTCATCGGCGCCACCACCCTCAACGAGTACCGCAAGTATATCGAAAAGGACGCCGCCCTGGAGCGCCGGTTCCAGCCGGTGCAGGTGGGCGAGCCCAGCCAGGAGGCGTCTCTGGAGATATTGAAGGGCCTGCGGGAGAAATATGAGCAGCACCACAAGCTGCACATCACCGATGAGGCCCTGGAGGCTGCCGTCAGTCTCTCCGCCCGGTATATCAACGACCGCTTCCTGCCGGACAAGGCCATCGACCTAATGGATGAGGCCGCCAGCCGCGTCCGCATGGAGACCGAGGAGCTGTCTCCCGAGCTGAAGAGCCTGGAGGAGAAGATCAACGCCCTGGTCAAGGACAAGGAAGCCGCCATCGCCGCCCAGGATTACGAAAAGGCCGCCCAGCTGCGGGACATCGAAAAGGATTACCGGGAGCAGGTGGAGCAGGAGCGGGATAAGCGAAAGAAAAACAACGCCCAGCACCGGCCTGTCACCGAGGAGGACATCGCCGCCGTGGTGTCCGGCTGGACCGGCATCCCCGTCACCCGTTTGACGGAGGACGAGGGAGAGCGGCTGCTGCATATGGAGGATACCCTCCACAAGCGTGTGGTGGGCCAGGACGAGGCCGTGAAGGCCGTGGCCCGGGCAATCCGCCGCGGCCGTGTGGGACTGAAGGACCCCAAGCGCCCCATCGGCTCCTTCCTGTTCCTGGGCCCCACCGGCGTGGGCAAGACGGAGCTGTGCAAGTCCCTGGCGGAGGCCATGTTCGGCGATGAGAACGCCATGATCCGCATTGATATGTCCGAATACATGGAGCGGCATACGGTGTCCCGCCTCATCGGTTCTCCTCCCGGCTATGTTGGCCACGACGAGGGCGGCCAGCTGACGGAAAAGGTTCGCCGCAAGCCCTACTCCGTGGTGCTGTTCGACGAGATCGAAAAGGCCCACGAGGACGTTTGGAACGTGCTGCTGCAGATTTTGGACGACGGCCGTATTACGGATTCCCAGGGCCGCACCGTGGACTTCAAAAACACCGTCATCGTCATGACCAGCAACATCGGCGCCAAGGCCTTGACTGCCGCGGGCGCCAAGCTGGGCTTCTCCTCCGAGGAGCACGCCGCGGACCCCGGCGCGGAGGCCGCGTTCCAGCGGGCCAAGGACACGGTCATGGCGGAACTGCGCCAGACCTTCCGTCCCGAGTTCTTGAACCGTATCGATGACATTATCGTCTTCCGCTCCTTGACCCAGGAGGACATCCAGGAAGTGGCCCGCCGGATGCTGGACACCGTTTCCGCCCGGATGGAGACCATGGGCATCCATCTGGACGCCAGCGATGAGGCAGTGGCGGAGCTGGCCAAGGAGGGCTTTGACCCCAAGTACGGCGCTCGTCCCCTGCGCCGCGCCATCCAGAGCAAGGTGGAGGACGCTGTGGCGGAGAAGATGCTGGACGGCACCTTCCGCTCCGGCGACACCGCCCGCCTAACGGTGGAGGACGACAAGCTCTGCGTCACCAAATAACCAAAATGTCCGCTTTTCGGCATTGACCGAAAAGCGGACATTTTCTTTGTAAAATCCGGATTTTCACATAAAAACAGAAGAATTTTTGAAAAAACAGCAAAAATTTGAGCTTTTTGGCGTCCTGCCGCACAGCCGCGTGCGGCAGGACGCCCGCCGGGAGGGCGATGGTGGAGGAGGTGTTTCGGTGATACACTTTGAAAATTGGAAGATTTGGCAGTCCCCGCAGGATGCCGCGACTGCCCGACAGTATGACCACCTGTCCCGACGCATTGACGTGGAGGGAGACCTGCCGGGGGGATATGTCTGGCAGCTTCTGGTACAGTGCGGGCCCCACGCTGATACGGTCCTGCTGGAGCCTACGGAAAAAGGCGTTGGCACCCTGCTGACGGCGGACAACCTCTCGGTGCCGGGAGAGTACTATCTGCAGCTGCGGGGCGTTTTGGCAGCCGACGGGACCGAGAAGCGGCACACCAACATCATCAGCGTCTATATTCCGGAGAGCCTGACAGGCCTTGGCACCTGGCCGGAGGTGCCCACGGAGTTTGCCCAGACGGAGGCCCGCATTCTGGAGCTGTACCGGCACCCGCCTGTGCCCGGCAGCAACGGCTGCTGGCTGGTGTGGGACGCGGACAGGGACGAGTATGTGGAGAGCCAGCTTTCCCTGCCGGATGTGTCCGTGGGTCCTCAGGGCCCCAAAGGCGACAAGGGCGATAAGGGCGACCCCGGCCCACAAGGACCGCAGGGCGAAGTGGGCCCGCAGGGGCCCCAGGGAGAGCAAGGGCCGGAGGGACCGCAGGGCCACAAGGGTGATACCGGCGACACCGGAGAGGCAGGCCCAGCGGGTCCCCAGGGACCGCAGGGAGAAACGGGCCCCCAGGGGCCGAAAGGAGACACCGGTGAGCAGGGACCCAAGGGAGATACCGGAGACACAGGACCCCAGGGACCCGCCGGCCCGAAAGGTGAGCAAGGCATCCAGGGTGAACAAGGTCCACAGGGACCATCCGGTCCCCAGGGCGAGCAGGGACCGAAGGGCGACCCGGGCGATACCTATACGCTCCCCGTTGCCAGTGCGGCTGCGTTGGGCGGCGTTCAGCCTGCCGCAAAGACCGACACCATGACCCAGGCGGTCGGCGTGGATGAGGCCGGTGCACTGTGGACAGCGGCAGGCGGCGGTGGGACATGGAAAAAGGTCGTGGATGTTATCACAGAAGAAGAAACGTCAGCAATTAGAGTAACAAAAGATATTGACGGAAATGATTTGAACCTAAAAAAATGTATCATCTACACGATTGCGGCACCATCGGCTTCTAATACGGAAAACAAGTTGCGTACCGTTTGGATCAATGGTGAACAAATTTCTTATGAATCTAAAGGTGTATATACCGAAACAACTTTTACACAAGTAATTTTTAAGTGTAATCTTTATCCTTATATTTGGTATAAAAATGCAAAGTTTTTATACGGTTTCTCAAATAATCCAGCAAGTATGACGGCGCAAATGGGCACCGCAGAATCGCCATTCCCAGCATCAGGCCAAAACGAGTATGCGAATATAGTAAAAATTGAACTGCTTTCGAGCGGTATTTTAGGGGTCGGATCACGTATTCTGGCTTATGAACTCAAAGAGGTGTGAGAACATGAGAATTTGTGAAAATGGCGTCTACCGTGACGCAACGCCCGAGGAAATCTCCGAATTGGAGCAGGTGGCCACCCAGCAGCCTACTCAGGAGCAGACGTCTGAGGAGCGCATCGCCGCCCTGGAAAAGGAGCTGCGGGAGACAAAGCTCCTTCTGGGACTGGAGGATACGGTGTGACGGAGAGTGTTCTCGCAGCCCTCATCACCGGCGCTCTGAGTCTGGCGGGGGTGATTTTTTCCAACATGACCAATGCCCGGCACATGGAGCACAAGCTGGAGACCAGCCAGGCCGTCACAGACACGAAGCTGGAGGAACTGACCCGGGAAGTGCGGGAGCACAACCACTTTGCCCGGCGGGTGCCGGTGCTGGAGGAGCAGATAAAGGTGGCAAATCACCGCATCCAGGACCTGGAGGAGGCAGCCCGGTGAGACGCCGCTGGACCACCAGCAAGCTTCTCGCCGTGGGGATTCTGCTGGTAGACGGAGCGGCCACCACGGTTGTGCTGGCCCTCTGCGGCCTCGCCGTCTGGCGGGGTTTTACCGGAACGCTGCCCTATCTCACCACGCTTATCGGCGCCCTGCAGGCGTCAAGCGGGTATGTGCTGGGACATTACTTCAAAAAAAGCAGCTTGGAAAATACCAGAGGCGGTATCGTCTATGACGCCGCCCTGGGCAAACGGTCCGATTCGGATACAGACCTGTGAGGGAGGTACATGCCATGAAAGACAAGCTAGTCAAGCGGGCGGCCAACCTGCTGTCCGTCAAGAGCCTGGTGACGCTGGCGCTCACCGGCGTATTCGCCTGGATGGCGGTAAAGGGGACCATCAGCCAGGACTTTATGACCATCTACGCGGTCATCATCGCTTTCTACTTCGGCACCCAGAGCCAGAAGGTGCAGGATACCGTGGAGCAGGTGAGCGGCGATGCGTAAGCCCATCGGCGCGGCCGGGCTGGCACTCATCAAACACTTTGAGGGCTGTCGGCTCAAGGCGTACAAGCCCGTGGCCACGGAGAAGTATTGGACCATCGGCTGGGGCCACTACGGCCCGGATGTGGAGGAGGGCCAGACCATCACCCAGGCGGAAGCGGGCGCCCTGCTGGTATCAGACTGTCAGCGGTTCGCCGACGCGGTGGACGACCCCGCCAACTGCCCGCTGACGGCCCAGCTCAACACTAACCAGCGGGACGCCCTCATTTCCTTCACCTTCAACTGCGGCACCGGGTGTCTGCGGACGCTTTGTAAGAGCCGCTCCTTGCCCCAGATCTGCGAGGCTATGATCCGGTATAACCTGTCCGGCGGCAGGCCTCTGGCGGGCCTCACACGCCGCCGGAAGGCCGAGCAGGAACTTTTCAACACACCCATTGAGGAGGACGACATGGACATCGAAAAACTCACAGATGAGCAGCTGATCCGCCTGGCGGAGCGGCTGCAGGCGGCCCTTGCCAAGCGGCCCATCAGCGCCACGTTGGAAGCCGAAGTGGAGGAGGCCGCAGCTCTGGGCATCACCGACGGCAGCGGCCCCGGCAGGTTCTGCACCCGGGCCCAGTGCGCGGCCATGGTGCTGCGCGGCAGAAAAAAGCAATAAAAATTGGGCACCCAAACGGGCAATGTCATTAAGTTAATCTAAAAACACAGCCGTTGAGGGACGGAGAACTCACTTCCGCTCCTTAACGGCTGTGCTGCTTTTGCGGCCACCGATTTAGATAAGATGAAAAAACAAACAATTTGCAAACAAATCCAGATTTTGCCGCTATTCGCTTTACAATTCGTTTTTTCTGCATATAATAAACTAAACGCCGTGATGAGCGGTGTTCACAAGCAGAATTTGAGAAAGCCAAATGAGTGAGTATTATCAAATGAGTGAGTATTATTTAGATTGAAGCATTTTTGAGTATTTTTTGAGAGCCATTTGAAATAGCCAAATTAGCCAACATTGAGAGAATAGCCAAATAGCCAAAACAATAGTAGCGAACATACGGAACATCAAGCGTACGCGCCCAGCAGATGGGCGTGCGTTTGGTGTTTTTTTCATCCGGTGAATACTCACTTGGAGGCTATTCTCATGTCAATTGATTTACTCAGCATGGCACTCAATGCCGCGCTTAGAACTGCCACACAGAGCATCAGAGGCAAGGACTTCTCCCGCAAGCGTGTGCTTACGCCCGATACTGTCATGCGTCTTTTAATCAGCGCAGAGGGCGGCTCTTTAGATAAGATTTTGCATATCGCTGGCATTCAAGCCACCGCGTCTGCCCTTACGCAGCGCCGCGCTCAAATTCCGCCCGAACTGTTCCGCACCGTTTTTACAAAGTTCAATTCCAGATGCGATGATACCGATTTCTTTCACGGTTATCGCCTGTTGGCGGTAGATGGCACAGCAATCAATCTGCCCAGAAATCCAGATGCACCGTCCTTTGTCTGCAACGACAGTATTCCAAAGGGCGTGAATCAGCTTCACGCAACGCCGCTGTATGACATTCTCAGCCGTACCTTTGCCGATGTGGTCATTCAACCAGAGTCAAAGAAAGACGAAATCGGCGCATTAGTCACCATGCTGCAGCGCAACGCCTTCGAGGAAAAGACGCTGATTATAGCTGACCGTGGTTTTGAAAGCTATGGTACTGCACCGGGCGCATACCATGGCTGCCAGTTACAATCACTTTACCTGCCGCACTTACAAAAAGGACGGTGAAGCCTGCACCGCCCACTACATCCGAGAATGCGTTCTGGATGAGGTGGTGTTGGAGGATCTGCGGCGGGTGACCGCCATAGCCAGAGAACATACGCAGGAGTTCGCGGAATATATCAACGGAAGGCAGTCCACGGAGATCCAGCGGGAGATCCGCAGGCAGGAGAAGGAACTGGCTGCCATGCGGAAACGCAGCGATGAACTGGCCGTCATCTTCAAGCGGCTGTATGAGGACTCGGTCTTGGGCCGTATCACCCCAGAGCAGTTCCGAGTCCTGTCCGGCAGCTATACGGAGGAACAGGCGGCACTCAAGGCAGAGATTCCAAAGAAAGAATCAGCAATCCAAAGCCTGCGGGATCAGGTATCCGGCGCCGACAGCTTCATCTCCAAGGCCAGACGGTATACGGACATCACGGAACTGACGCCGGAACTGCTGCGGCTGTTCATCCGGAAAATCGTGGTCCACGAAAAGAGCGTGAAGTGGTCTAAACACGCGCCGCAGACCGTGGAGATCCATTGCACCGACATCGGTTATGTGGGCAACGTCGATGGTACCCAGAGCCAGCAGGAAAGCACAGCAAATGCCCTGGAAACAGAAAGACCCCGGAGGGTATCGTAAACACGATACCCCTCCGGGGTTCCGGACACCATTCAACATACCCCTGTCCGGGAGCGGAGGGCTCCCGGGGTGAATTTGTGTGCTTAGATGGTCTTGCCCAAATAGGCGGCGATGGTCTCCGTCAAGCAGCGGTGATCGTCCAGATGGGGCAGACCGGAGACGATGGCGGCTCCCCGGAACTGGCCGTCCACCACGATGGGGAAGCCGCCGCCGCAGAAGGCGTAGTGCTCCTCGTCGCACTGCCAGTCCTCCCGGGAGGAGGCCAGCTCCCGCTCCGCGGCGGCCAGCAGGGAGGAGTGATGGGTCCGCTTTACGGTGGCGTATTTCTTGTCCATCCACCAGTTGTTGTCCTTGCCGGTGCCCGGCAGGAAGGTCTGGTAGACGATGAGGTCGTCCAGCACGATCCGCACGGCGATGGGCTCCGGCTCCCGGGTGCCGGCCTCCCGCAGGCGGGTGCCCAGGGCGTAAGCGTCCTCCAGGTCAAAGGAGGGGAAGCGGAGGACCTCCTCCAAATGCTTTAAAGATTCTGCGAATGCGGGGGTGTACATGGGCAAAACTCCTTTCCGGTCCAGGCGGAGCCCGGATGCGCATATATGGTGGAACCTAACGACAGCATAGCACAGGCGGTGGGAAATTTCCACGGCTTTATGCGCCGGTATCAGTGGAGATTATAAAAAATATTTCAATTTCCGACTTTCACTTTTTCGCAACAGCGTGTAAAATCAAAGTGTCAATACCGGCGCATACCCCGCGGAACACGAGAAAGGACAGAAAGACTATGGTATCTGAAAAAATGCTGGCCCTTGGGACCGCCCGCTCCTGCATCCGGGAGCTGTTTGAATATGGCCTTCGGCAGGCGGCTGCCGTGGGCAAGGAAAATGTGTATGACTATTCCCTGGGCAACCCCTCCATTCCCGCGCCTGCCAAGGTGAACGAGACCTTCATCTCCGTGGTCCGGGATACGGACAGCCTGGCTGTCCACGGCTATACGCCGGCCACCGGCGGCATGGAGGCCCGGAAAGCCGTGGCGGAGGACTTGAACCGCCGGTTCGGCACCGCCATCCGGGGTGAGAATATCTTCTTCACCTGCGGCGCGGCGCCCGCGCTGGTATCTGTGGTCCGGGCCCTGGCGGTGGAGGGCGCGGAGATCCTGGCCATCGCCCCCTTCTTCCCGGAATACCGCCCCTTTGTGGAGAACAGCGGCGCCGCCTTCCGGGTGGTGCCGGCGGATACGGAGACCTTCCAGATCTCTCTGGAGGCCCTGGAGGCCAGCTTGACGCCCCACACCCAGGCGATCATCATCAACTCGCCCAACAATCCCTCCGGCGCGGTGTATACCTGCCAGACCCTGGAGAAGGTGGGCGCCCTGCTGACGCGGAAGGGCCGGGAGTATGGCCACCCCATTTACATCATCGCCGACGAGCCCTACCGGGAGCTGGTATATGACGGCGTGGAGGTTCCTTTCATCCCCACGGTCTATGATAACACCATCGTCTGTTACTCCTACTCCAAATCCCTGTCCCTGCCCGGCGAGCGCATTGGCTACGTGTGCGTGCCCGACCAGGCGGCGGACAGCGAGCAGGTGTTTGCCGCTGTGGCCGGCGCCGCCCGCGTTCTGGGCCATGTGTGCGCCCCCTCCCTGCAGCAGCGGGTGGTGGCCGCCTGCACGGACCTGCGTCCGGACCTGGAGGCCTACGACCGCAACCGGAACCTGCTGTATGACGCGCTGACCTCCTACGGCTACCAGTGCCTCAAGCCCCAGGGCGCCTTCTATATGTTCGTGAAGGCTCCCGGCGGTGACTCCCAGGCGTTCTCCAAACGGGCCAAGGAGAAAAACCTCCTGCTGGTCCCCGGCAACGATTTCGGCTGCCCGGAGTTTTTCCGCATCTGCACCTGTGTCTCCGGCGACATGATCCGGCGGAGCCTGCCGGTGTTCCGGGAACTGATCGATACCCAGGCATAACGTGCTCACAGCAAAAAGCGCTCCCCACCGCGGCGGGGAGCGCTTTTTGCCGTAAGTGGGCCGTTTTTGGGGATAGCGCGGTCAGTTATCCAGCTCTTGGATCAGTGCCCGCAGCTCCATGCGGACCCTTTCCCGGTAGATGCCTCCGCAGCCGATGGTATCGGCCTTGCGGAGCAGATGCTCCCGAAAAGCGACAACCATGGGCTGCCGGCGGATCTCCAGGGTCATCAAGGGTTTGGCGGTGCGGACGATAAGGGCCAGGCTGTCTTCGTTGGTAAACAGGTCGTAATCCGGGTACTCCTTCTCGTACACCGGGAGGAAGGTGTAATTTTCATAAGTGTCCATTAGACGCAGAATGTTGCTCAAATGGAGACAGTAGGTCTCGGGGGTGTACCAGTGCTGGCCGTAATAATCCTGGGAGGAGGAGCCCACAGGCACACGCCCTCTTCGAATCTCCTCCGCTGTGAACAAACGGCACATGTCGATAAAGGGCACCTGCTTCAGCTTGCTCTCGAAATTGGGAAGGTCGTCCAAATACAGCCGGAAGGTGCTGCTCCACATCGTGTCCTCCGTCTCCCGGACATAGCGCTCCAGCAGCGCCCGGGGCATGGAGCAGAGGGCCAGGGAGTTGATCAGCTGCGCGGTCTCTCCCTGGCGGGTAAAGAAATCCCGGTAGCAGGGATAGGCGTCCTTGGTGTCCCGGTGGACGAAGAGTGCGGGCCGGCAGAGGGAAAGGTGCTCATGAAACTGTTTTTCATAGGCGCTGACCAGCTTGGGGTCCGTGGAGAACATGGTGATGTCGCTGGTGCTGCCGGTGGCCACGGCGGCCGCGTACTGCACGCAGCACCCCGGCACCACGATGATGGAGTGGCGGTACAGGTTGCCCCGGAGCCGGGGATAGTAATAGACCGAGGTCTGCCCCGTGGCGTACATGGGCAGCCAAAACTGCAGGGACTCCGTATAGCGGTTGATATAATTCAGCGGCGGCATGATCTGGAAAAAGGTAAAACCCCGCTCCGCCAATTCCAGCAGCCAGGTCTGGATTTCCGTGAAACAAAAACCAAAAGTTTACAAATGCGCAACAAAAATCGGTGAGCCCTTTAAGGACTCACCGATGGTCCGAGTGGCGAGACTTGAATTAGAGAAAGCCGATTACATAGGGAAAAACGACGTACAATCGTGTTATGTACTCTCTGAATAAAGTGCCCCAATAGTCAATTTGATACAATGCAATACAACTCCATAATATCGGCAAAAGGGAAAAAATAAGGGAAAACTTTCAGCGGTTCAGACAGGGTTTTACTGTATTGTATAAAGGATTTTCGGGGGTCAAAATTTTCCGAGGGCCATATATTTATATGACGGATGGGGGTGCTCCAGGACGATAGGGGGGGCGGGGGTGCCGAGAGCCTACCTATCTATACAGGGGGCGTGGTGTAGTGCTGCACACCGCCCAGCGCTGGGGGGCCACGCGCAGCAGGGGCGCGGGAACATCATGCAGCCGAAGGAGCCGGGGATATTGGAGAACGACGCGCAATGCAGGCGCGATAATATAAAGAGGACCACGCTCGCGGGAAAGTATCCCACAGGCGGCGCGGTCCTCTTTTGTGCTTGTACGTTAGTTCTGCGCGGTGCTGTCCTCCGGCGCGTATTCGAGAATGTCCCCCGGCTGGCAGCTCAGCAATGTGCAAATCTTTCCCAGGACATCCCACGACACAGGCTCGCCCCTTCTTATTTTCTGAAGGGTTGCCTCTCCAAAAATCTTATCGGTTCTAATTTTGTAACTGCTGTATCCTTTTTCTTTCAGGGCGGCTAATACATCTACCTTATATCTAACAGGCACGGCTATTCCTCCATTTGTAGAGTTCTCATTTGTGGACACCCGCGTTCACTTTTTGGACACGCGGATATACTGAAGCATTTTAATTATAGCACGATATACACAAAAAACAAGTGCATAATCGCCAAAATATACACCTGAAATTTGTGCACAATTGCGACTTGATATACACAAAATTTGAGTGTATATTGAAATTACACCGACGGGGCGCCGTGAATGCGACGGACGGGCCGAGGACGAATCGGATATTCCCTCTATACTTCACGGCACCACCAAAAAATAAGGAGGAAAAGAACATGAGCACGAATGAAATGAATTTCAAGGTGAAGGAGCTCCGGGAGCTCCGGCGGATGCGGGAGGAACTGGACGCGGAGATCGCAGCAGCCGAGGACAGCATCAAAGCAGAAATGACGGCGCGTGATGTGGACACCCTCGCGGGGGATGACTGGAAAATCACCTGGCGGACGGTTCGCGGAAGCAGGTTCGATAGCGCGGCGTTCAAGAAGGCCAACCCGGAAGCCTATGCGCTGTTTACGAAAGCCACGGAAACCCGGCGTTTCTGCCTGGCATAAAGAAACGGCTGTATGTCCGAGCCGACCAAAGCGAGACACACAGCCATTCTGAAGCCAACCACAGGGGCGGGCAAATACAGTATAACCCGCCCGCCCCTTTTCGTCAATAAAAGGAGTGTGTGCAATGGGCAATAACGTGTATCAAATTATCACGGACCGCATTATCGCGGAACTGGAAAAAGGTGTTATCCCCTGGCGTAAACCCTGGACCGGGACACAGGCGGGAGCGTATAGCCACAGCACCGGGAAACCGTATAGCCTTCTGAATCAAATGCTGCTGGGACGCCCTGGCGAGTACATAACCTGGTCGCAGGTAAAGGCGGAGGGTGGCACGGTCCGGCAGGGCGAGAAGTCATCCGTTGTGGTGTTCTGGAAACAGCAGAATGTAAAGGAACTGGACGCAGAGAGCGGCGAAGAAGTAGAAAAAACCATCCCTATCCTGCGATACTTCAATGTGTTTCACGTTGACCAGTGCGAAGGAATCCGGAAGAAGTACGCAGAACGGCCCCAGGAGACCTTTGAGCCGCTTGAACACGCGGAGAGGATACAGGATACCTATGTGGGCCGGGAGGGCGTGCGAGTCACCTATGTGGCCGGAGACAGGGCGTGTTATTCTCCAGCCGCAGACCGTGTAACCCTGCCGCTCCGGGAGCAGTTTCAAAGCGCAGAAGAATTTTATAGCACACTGTTCCACGAGTTAGCCCACAGCACCGGACACAAGAGCAGACTAAACCGCTTTACCGGCTCCGGCTGTGCGGCATTTGGCTCCAGCGACTACGGCAAGGAAGAACTTGTTGCGGAAATTACCGCCGCGTCACTTCTGAACGTATGCGGGATTGAGACGCAGAGCAGTTTTCAGAACTCCGCAAGTTACGTGGACAACTGGCTGCGGGCTATCAGGGGAGATAATCGCCTGATCGTCAGCGCGGCGGGTAAGGCGGAAAAAGCGGCGGCACTCATCCTGGGTGAGGCAGGGGCGTAAGCCTCTCCCACCCGCAAAATAAAGAGAGGAGATTTACCATGAGCAAGAAAATGAACGACGAGCGGAAAGAACTTGCGCGGATGATTCTGGCTATGACCCCTGATGAACTTTCCGAACTAATTGACCGGGCGAAGCACGACCCTTTGCTTAAAGATGTATTTGCGAATTTTGAATAACCACACCACATGACCATGTAAATAAAGAGTATATCCCCTCTCCCCTACCACGTAGGAGGGAGGGGATAGCTATTTTACTGAGAAGAATGTTGCGTTCAAAGTTTCTTCGGTCAGTATCGAAGCCCCAAAGATAATTACGTAACACCTATTGACAATATACGTTTAACGTATTATGATAGCGTCAACAAATCAGTGTAGGAGGCGCACCACATGGACGAGAAGAAGATGAAGGCAGCGGAGGCCCGCAAGAAGTACGACGCGGAGAACATGGCAATGCTGGCCACGAAGATGAAGAAGGACGAGGCCCAGGCGTTCAAGGACCTGGCTGCGAAGGAAGGAACCACGGTGGGCAAGAAGCTCTCCGGCTATGTCCGGGAGGAACTGGCCGCAAACGGTAAGACTCAGACCTATGTTCCTGCCGTCCTGACTGCGAAGAACGCAGACCGTCTGAAGCACGAGACGGCCTTCCACAATCCCAAGAACATGCACCCCAATCAGCTGATGAACGACATCCTGGAGCGGTACTTCAAGTGGCTCGACGAGGCCAGGGCATAAGAAAAGAGGCAGACGGGAGCTTTCCTTTTGGGAATTATTCCACACTATGCGGATGTGGCTGTTGTGGCTGGATTTATGTTTCGATTGAAAAAAATACTCTTTATGAGAACGTCCCATAATTTCAGCCACGTCGGCCACAAGCCCTCCCGTTGTGGATTTTTAAGGAAAGAGAACACCAAGAGAGAAAGAATAATAAGAAAGAGAGAAGGTTTGACAAACACTTTGCTTATCTGTTAGCTTGTCCTCACAATCTCACAAACACAAGGAGGATGCAGCATGAAAGGCGCTATCATCGGAGACATCGTTGGTTCCATCTACGAGTTCCACAACATCAAGACGAAGGACTTCCCCCTGTTTTCCCCGAACTGCTTCTTCACAGATGACACGGTGATGACCGTTGCCATTGCCGCTGCTCTGGAGACCGCAGGCAAGGACGCACCTGACGCCGTTATCTCCCGCTGGATGCTGAAGATGATGCGGGGATACGGACGAACCTACCCGGACCGTGGATACGGCGGGATGTTCCGCCGGTGGCTGGAGGACCGCCATCCCCGTCCGTATTACAGCAGTGGAAACGGCTCCGCGATGAGAGTATCCCCCGTGGCCTGGTTCGCCAGGTCCATGGAAGAGTGCGAGAAGCTGGCCCGTATGTCCGCCGAGATCACACACAACCACCCGGACGGTATCTGCGGAGCCCAAGCGACTGCCGGAGCCGTGTACCTGGCTCTCCATGGCGGAACGAAGGATGACATTATGAACTATGTCTCCCGGTACTACGACTGGGACTTCTGCCTGGACGAGATTCGTCCTACCTACACGTTTGACCACTTCGCCTCCATCAACGAGGGCACGGTCCCGTATGCTGTGGAGGCGTTCATCGAGAGTGAGTCTTTTGAGGACGCCATCCGCAACGTCATCTCCATCGGTGGTGACAGCGACACCCTGGCTGCTATCACCGGCGCCATTGCGGAGGCTTACTACGGCGTTCCCGACGAGCTTTGGGAACAGGCAAAGGTTTTCATGGATGACGGCGGCGGTTTAGCCGATACCGTGGAACGGTTCTATACACTGAAGGACATCACGAAGCAAGGAGGAGGGCAATAATGGCAGAGCCGAGTATCGAGATGGCACTTCTGGAAGCGACCTACGGACCGGAGAAAGCGGCACAGATTCTGGCCGAGAGAGAAGCAATGACGCCAGAGCAGAAGGCCGCAAGGAAGGCGGAGAACGACAGACGGTGGGCGGAACTCAGGGAGTATTGCAAGCAGAAGGGGCAGAGGCGGCAGAAGCTGTACGAAGCTCTCCTGGAGGAGGAGAAGAAAACCGGAATGAAGGTTCCGTTCGAGCTGTGGCTGAGATTCGGGATCGCCAGCGTTCTTCCCGAGGAGGGCGAGCCGATGCCGGATACGTCGGAGAAGCCGAACGAACCGCCGGAGATGACGTATTATCGGAGGTTCGAGGAGAACTTCATGCCAGAGGTGAGAGAGCTAAAACTGCCGTAAGAGAGTCTGTCCGGCGCCGGGGAGCAGAAATATCCTTGCCCTGGAGACCATGGCTGAGTATTTGAAGAAGGAGGCAAGTTATGAATGGGACACTGAGGAAAATGGTTTTAGCGATCTTCTTTTCATTTGCGGTTCTTTATATGCTGTTTCTTTTTCCATACGTTGAACTCTGCCGAACGGGGAAGTATGGCGGGAGTATTACCGTCAGCGGGAACTACACGGACTGGGAGATTACCGAGGCAGAGACCGACATATATACCTCCCGCATTGACGGGGAACGCCGCTATGCGGTTTCAGAGATGTGGTTAAACGGGAAACGTTTTGGAATGGACTGTCCCGCACTTACGCCGGGAAAGGAAGTTACCGCAGAGGATTATGACGGAAACTTTTGGTATGTTTTCCTTCCACAGGAGCAAGCCCGCATACCGGCCCAGCGGTTCAAAACGGCTCTGTTTGCACTGCTGTCCTATCTGTGCGTATTGTCAGGGGTGTACTGGTTCTACTGGAGACCGAGACTGATAGCAGAAAAAGAGGCGAGTGCCGTGGCAAAAGAGAAATTTCAAGAAAAGGTTAGGGAAATGGAACAACTAAAATCTGCCATTTTTAGTGACAAAAAAGATCCCACTGAACCAGCACAGGAAGTAGAGGAGGACCCGTTTGCAGACATTTTCAGGATTCATACCCCGGAAGAACGAGAAAAACTACGGGCGTCCGAAACCCCGGAAGAACGAAAAGCGCGTGAGGCTGAGAACAAAAAGAAGATGATGGCCGTTATTGTGGGCATGAATAAGTCGATAGAGCGAAGAAAGAAAATTCAGCAAGCCCTAATTGATGAGAGCGAACGAACCGGCTTGATAGTACCCTTTGAGATTCAGGTACGATACGGGCAGGCGCATTTTTTGCCTGCGGATGACAATGAGCCCCTGGACACATCGGAGAAACCAAATGAAAGCCCGGAGATGGCCTACTATCGTAGGTTTGCGGAGAATCTGAACAAACAATTGATAGAGGAGCAGAACAAGAAACCCGATCAGGACTATATGCCAACACCTGAAGAAATTGGGATGGAGGACTTCTAAAGGAAATTAAATCATATATGGGTGGCTGTTACTTTTAGACGTAACATATCACAGGCATTATGTATTGGAATGAAAAAAAGGACAGAATCACTCGCGCACCGATGCCGGCTACAATTGCCTCAAACCTTGCGCAAGGTTCCGTCCGATACCATTCTAAAGCAGTACGAAGGGTATGTCAAGGGAGGCGGGAGGAGTTCCTTCCGTCTCCCTTTTTGAATTTGAGTTGCCAGGGTTACCGAAAGTCTGGGCTCCCGGGTAAACCGTTGTCAGCATACCATTTTTTGACAAGAGATTCCCTGTGGAGTACGGCGTTTTCCACAGATGATGTGTGCGAGGTTTTGAATTGCCGGAGTCCTCCGCGATAAAAGTCTGTGCGGTCATCCAGGAACTCGGAGAGGCTATTTGCGACACGCGGTTTACGGAGTTCAGACAGGGCAGCTTTCTCCCTCCTGCGGATGCCCTCTATGCTGACGCCAAGCTCTTCCGAAAGATTGCGGAGGCTCTTTCCCTGCCAATACCGTCCCCGGATGACTTCTCTCTGGGTGGAGGGCAATCCATCCACAGCACTGTCCAGTGCGGCGTGAAGCTGCTCCATGTAAATCTGTTCCTCGATGTCGGCATAGGAATCTGTTTCGTCGGGAATGGTTTCTGCAAATGTTTCCCCGTCTGAGTCATCAGAAGATACAGGCCGGTCAATGCTGGTAGATAGGTTGAGCGGGTCGCGGCGGGAGGTACGGTAGCCGCCCGCCACAGCAAATTCCGTTTTCAGATATTTCTCCAGCCAGCACAGAAAGGTGCCCTTCTCGCGGTCAAATGTCGCCACGGACTCCAGTAATGCGAAGTAGCCACTTTGCGCCAGATCATCGACTTCAACCCCGTGCTCCGGCGGAATACTCCGCATAGCGGTCTCAGCCTTGCGGCGGACATACACCTGGACTTGTTCCCACAGCTGGGGGATTAGTCCGTCATTTCCTTCCCGTATCAGTTCTGCCAGTTCCTCGTTTGTCATGGAGCCTCCTTTTTCATTCTGCCGGGAGACGGTCCCTTTCCTCACACATTTCAGCAAGGGCCTCTAATTCCGCATCGGACATCTGCGTGAGGTCCATAGCCCTGACAGGCTTTTCAATCAGGTTCCCGATTGCCAACCCGTCGACAGGCTTTTCGCCGCGCGTATCACGGATGAAGCGGGCAGCTTCGATGTCACCTTTTTCGGCGCGCTTGACGGCGGCGAGGCAGACTGCCGCCTCGTGTGTAGGCTCCAGGCCAGCCGCTTCAAGCAGTTCCCGAAGTTCCGGCTCAGTTACCTCCAGGGGGAGAAGTTCGTTGAACAGTTCCCGGAGAAGTTTCTTCCGCTGACGGGAAGCACCGGAGGCGAGACCTCCTTTTCTCCCGTTTTCCCGGGCTTCCTGCGGGGTTTGACCGTTGAATTGAACGAGATTTGATTTGCTCATGGTGGTCATTCCTTTCTGAATATTACTGTCCACAGAGGGATGTGGCTGATGTGGCTGAAAATATGGGTCATTCTCATAAAGAGCTATTTTTTCAATCGACCCAGAAATCCAGCCACAACAGCCACAAGTCATTCTCCCGCTGTGGGGTTCGTTGCTATGCGACCTGAAGGTAGCCTGGTACCACGGTGTAGCCGATCACCATTGTGGTGTTTTCACCACCACTTTTCGGGCGCTTTTTCACTATCTGTACTCCTGCGCGGTCCAGGAGCCTCCGGAAATTCCGGGAGTTCTCGACATACTGGCCGTTTTGCTGACACCACAACTTGAAGGCGGCGTACAGCAGCGTGAGGCGTATTTCGCTGTCCGGGACCTGCTCCATGGCGTCCTCCATGAAACGGGCGACCTTGTCCGAATCCTGCCGATAGTCACGGGTAGCAGCCCGAACAGATTCTGGCGGGGTGAGTCCGTGCTCCTGGTATTTCTGAAACCCCTGAATCAACCAGTTCAGGATACCGCTTTGATTCTCCGGTTTCCTGAATTCGGACTTCAGGCCCTTATCCTGCTCCCAGTCCTCAAAGTGGCGGCTGAAGGGGAGGACCAGAGCACGGCCACTGTCGAACACGGAGAGGTCGGAGCACTGGGGGAGATGATTCGTGTGTAATAGCAGCTTGCATTGAGGGATGAAGTCGAAGCTGTTCTCTCCCAGAAACCGGGCGTTCACGGTGTCTCCGCCGGTCAACTGTTTTACCCGTGAGGCGTCCAGTTTGGCCCCCTGCTGCATCTCTGGTACACTGGCAAGCCGCACACCGTTGAGACGGGCGATGTCCTCGGAAGGCCCGCGACCGTCCTTCAGCTTTGAGAGCGTCAGTGACTCGGGATTCATGGACCGGGAGTAGTTCCCGAGTACGGATTGCACCGCCTCCACGCATACACTCTTTCCGTTCCGGCTGGTGGGACCGTACATGACCAGGAATGCCTCGGCGGAGGTATCACCGCTCAGACAGTATCCGAGATACCGTTGCAGGAAGTCTGACTTCTCCGTGGCGACAATGCCCCGGTCCCGGTCGGATGCTTCGCAAGCGCCAGGAGCCATGACTTCGCCCACGAACCGCTCCCACCGTGGACAGACTGCGGAGGGGTCATAGTCCACAGGAGCCAACTGCGACAGCATATCGTCTGGCCGGTGCTCCCGAAACTCCCGTGTCCGAAGGTCCAGCGTGCCGTTATTCAGATTCAGCAGCCATGGATTCTGGTCGAATACACTTCTGGTCACCGGGTAGACTGACACAGCATCCCGGATAAACTGGGTTCTTCTGTTCCGCTGGGCCCAGACACGCGCCCAGTCCATGTAGTTCTTCATGTCCGATTCATCCGGCAGACCTGCGGCATAGATGGAGAGCGCACGGCTGATGTCCTTTGCAGCTGCTTCGGCGGCAGATTCTTCCACATCATCCTTCCAGCGTTTTCCATCGTATATGACCCAGCTTTTCCCCTTGCCGATAGGGCGGGCAAAAGGCTTCAGATAGTCCGCCAGCAGAAACCCAGCGCCGATGTCATCCCGCCGGTATCGCTGATTGTGGAGGATGTCAGCCTCTCTCAGGAAAGCAAGGGCGTTCTCCACCCCTGGGGATGATGCGTTTGCATATCCGGGCTCCCACACTTCTTTTGCGTCGGAAATGGCACGCTGGATAGTCAGGGCACCATAAGTGCTGCCGCTCTGCTCCCGGTCCCACTTGTCCCGCATAAGGCCGGACTGACGGAATAGCCGGTCCATCCAAAACGGGTCTTTCCTGGTCCAGAACGCCAGGTGATTGCAGAGGGCCATATCTGCCTCGGACTGAGAGCTGTAATCAGTATCCCATTCACCGGCCCATAGTCTGGCGATGCTTTCGCCCTTCGCTGATTTCAGCATCCGGTCAATCAGGTCCGCGTCATCCAGCGCGGCGGAGGTCATATCACCGGCGGCGGTTTCCATTTGCTCCGCGCCTGGCGCTGGAGCACAGCTTGTGGGACGGCGCATATACTTTTCCAGCAGTTCGCAGAGCTCATCTTTTCGGAGGTTTACTTCCTCATCAACCAGAACATCTCCGGTCAAGGTGAGATACCGCTGTGTGACGCCCGCCGGGTATACCTCCAGGCCAATGCGGCTGTTTTTCACATAGTACCGCTCTTTATCAAAGGTTAGGCCGGGAGCGCGGCACAGAATGTGGATGCCGGTTCCGCTGGGGGAGCGTTCTGTGTAGCTGCCCAGCTTGTCCACGATCTCCTGCGATAGGGCAGTGAGTTCCCCGGATTCGTCAATGCAGTGGTCAATGTCCACGCCGACGAGATCACCGAACATTCCAACGCCGACTCCGGAGTATTCAGAGGGATAGCGGGACAAGGCGGCGGTTGCATCATCGAAGGTTGAAAAGGTCCCAGGGTCATTAGACCTTGCCTTTGCGCCGGTACAGGGGTTATAGGGAACTTTGGTGGGCTTACCGGCGCGAACACGGTAGGACCACACGCAGAACCGGGCGGAGTCCTTCAATGTGGCGGGGATGTGGTCATAGTTCATGCGGGGCCTCCTCATACTTCGCAATTATGCGGTCAATTTCTTCAGCTGCCGCCGGGATGTCTTCACTCTGAATTTCATGTACGCTTTCTATCTGCTGGGGGAATCCATCACCGCCTAAAGCCCACGCAATGACGACAAACGGTCTCCGGTGGTATCCGCCGAATATCTCAAAATCAAATCGAGAGGTTTTCCGGTATATAACCGGCATCCTATCAATCATTTCTACCGTAGCTGGTGTGGCTTTACTTTGCAAAGCGGAGTAAAGTTTCTTCTCGCGTTTGTAAAAACCGTAAGTCATTTGCTTCATCCGCGGGCCTCACTTTCGGTAGCATTCAGTTGGGATTCCAGCCACTTTTCCAGACCGGCACGGGGAACAAGGATACGGCGTCCAACCTGGATTTTCGGAAAATCTCTCTTGTGGACCAATTCGTAGGCCGTGGGACGGGAGATGCCGAGCAATCCGCAGAGGTCGTCTACTTTATAGCACAGCGCGGTATTCTCTGAGTCCATCATCTCTTTCCACATCCTTCCTGCCTGGATTCTGATGCGGTCAACGAATCCAAAGCGTTGCTTATCTTGATAAGACGGTCCCCTGTCAGCTCATGCCGCAGCCAGACGGAGAGCAAGGACGGGCTAATTCCTGCTGCTTCTGCCAGTTGCCAATAGCGGATGCCGTGAGAGTTGAGAAACGCCCGAAGGTTTGTATTTGTCATGCGCGCCTCCTCTTGACATATTGTTGATGTTGTTGTAACATATAATATATAGAATGATTATTAAATAGTGAATAACAAAAAATAATAAAATCAAAAAATAATAAAATGATAGGAGACAAGGATGGAAAACAGAGGGCGCCCAAGGAAAGAAACAAATTCTGCTGACATTGAAAGACGCAAGGAGTCCAGTCAAAGAATCGTGCAGTTGAGGCATGAGAATGGATGGACACAGGACTATCTTGCGGAAAAGCTGGAGAGAGCCCCCATATCAATCGGCAGGTACGAAAGAGGAGAACTGGACATTCCGGAACGGACAGCGAGGCGGATTGAAGGCATGACTGGGGTGTTCTGGAAATACTGGACAGGGGAAACACATTTTAAAGATAGAGGCGAATATCTAAGGCAGGAGAGCATTGCACGGGAAAAGGCTGAAGATGAAGGACTTTCCGAGTACGAAAAAGAGTGGGCCGAGTATCAATCACAGTTGAGGGCTCTGTTTTCGCTGTGCGGCTACCGCTACGAGGATAATAGTGCCGAGGCAGCTTTTTACGATTTGGTAGATTCGGCCAATGAAAATGAACTGCCGCCATGTAACCATAAAGTCACCGATTATAAAAATCCGGAACAGGTATATCAATTTGATGACGAAGAATTGAAACTGTTGATTGCAGAGTTTCGTGATACCATAGGCTACTCCTGGTACAAAAAGGTCATGGCACATAGCAGATGTGGTCAGAAAAAATAAAAAAAACCGCCCTCGGTGCTGGAACACCGAGGACGGCTATAAGGGCAGTAAACTTTGTACGGCCTACTGCCCTTCCATCATATACGAAAACGGGAGGAATTTCAATGGCAAGAAAATCCACAAGGGGGGCCCAGGGCTCCGGCACAATCCGAAAAAAGACGGTCAAGAGGAATGGACAGGAGTATGCCTACTGGGAGGCCCGCATCACTATTGGCAGGGACCCCGGAACCGGAAAGCAAATTCAGAAATCCTTTTCTGGTAAAACACAGAAAGAGGTCCGGGAGAAGATGCAGGCGGCGGCTGTGGCAGTCAACGACGGAAGCTACCAGGAACCGTCGAAGATGACCGTGGGGGAATGGCTGGACATTTGGGCCAGAGACTACTTAGGTGGTGTAAAACCGATGACGGCGCTAAATTATAATCAGCACATCAACAATCACATTAAGCCTGCGTTAGGTGCGGTAAAATTGGAGAATTTGAACACGCATACAATCCAGGGATTTTACAATGACTTGGGAAGACCTCATGGAGACAAGCCCGGACTGTCCGCTAAAACAGTCAAGTGCGTCCATGGGGTATTCCACAAGGCTTTACAACAGGCCGTAGCGGTTGGATATGTCCGTTTCAATCCTACGGATGCCTGTGAGCTGCCTAGGACAGAGAGAAAGGAAATCAAGCCTCTAGGTAAGGAAGAAACCAGTGCTTTTCTGAAGGCTATCCGTGGGCATCCCTTCGAAGTGGTTTATCAAGTGACACTTTTCACTGGGATGAGACGTGGTGAAGTCTGCGGCCTTACATGGGATTGCGTAGATTTGGAAAAAGGGACAATACTAATTAACAAACAGCTCCAGAACATTCCGGGAAAACCAGGAGAATACCACCTAGTGTCCTCAAAAAACGGAAAAGGTAGAACGATTGCAGTCGCAAATTCGGTAATTGCCGCCCTAAAGAGGCATCAAGTACAACAGAAGATGGACCGACTGAAGGCGGGGGCACTTTGGAAAGAAGATGGCTTTGTGTTTACCGACGAACTGGGACATCACCTATCTCCATGCACCGTTTACCACAGGTATAAGCGCATAGTATCCTCTATCGGTTTGCCTAATGCCCGCCTACATGATCTCCGACACAGCTATGCTGTTGCAGCAATTTGTGCTGGCGATGACATAAAAACTGTGCAAGGTAACCTGGGACATGCAACCGCATCCTTTACGCTAGACGTATACGGCCATGTTACAGAAGAGATGAAACGGGCTAGTGCGGACCGCATGGAGAAGTATATAGAGGATGTTTCTACTCTGTAAAGGGAAAAAATAAGGGAAAACACCTTGACAATAAGTACAAAGAAAGCCTGTAACCATTGTGGTTACAGGCTTTTGCTTTGGTCCGAGTGGCGAGACTTGAACTCACGACCCCTTGACCCCCAGTCAAGTGCGCTACCAACTGCGCTACACCCGGATATTTTGTTTTGACGCTGTTCCTCGCGGTCAGCTTGTACATATTAACATGCCCGTTCAAAAAATGCAACCCCTAATTTCGATTTTTTTTAAATTTTTTTGAGGGAGGGATTCTGGGAAATTTGTTGACAAAGCAGGTACTCGTATGGTATTATATCAAAAGTGTTCGGACGGCGGACAGCTTTCACGATGGAGAGATGTCCGAGCGGTTTAAGGAACCGGTCTTGAAAACCGGCGACGTGCAAGCGTCCGTGGGTTCGAATCCCACTCTCTCCGCCACTTCTTTAATTAGATATCGTGATTTGCAGAAGTACCCAAGAGGCCGAAGGGGCTCCCCTGCTAAGGGAGTAGGCTGGATAAAACCGGCGCGAGGGTTCAAATCCCTCCTTCTGCGCCACGAAAAGTCGTTCTATTTGTTGTGAATAGAACGACTTTTCTGTATATATTCTTGATATTCAGCCACAAATAGTTCATCTTTCAATTCCACCACTTTTGCAATACCCCTAACTTTACCCCTTACAGCCAAAAATACCCCGCCAGACGGTCAAATCTGGCGGGGCTTCTTCATGCCTTTTTCGTTGTCAGATTATCATAGTAGCTCTGCATCCTGGCGGCGGTGTCCTTCCTCATTTGGTCGCTTGTGTGAGTATAAACGTTCAGAGTAAAGCTGGCAGTCGCGTGGCCAAGAAGGTTCTGTACGCTCTTTATATCAGCACCGGAGGCAATCGCTACGGTGGCGGCGGTGTGGCGAAGATCGTGCGGTCTGGCGTCCGGCCTGCCGATGCTGGCAGCGATCCTCTTGAAATGACCGTAGAAGGTAGATATAGCAAGATGCCCGCCCATTTCATCCGTGAACACCAGATTATCCGGGTTGCTCCACAGCTCACCGGCAGCGAGGCGGTTCTCTGCTTGCCGTTTCCGCTCTGCCCGCAAATACTGAAACGCAATTTCCGGCGGCTTGATCTGCCGGGGCTTCCCGTTCTTTGTGCTGGGGCGATGTAATAGGCAGCGTTCTTCTTTTTCTCCTTCTGCAGCTGCTGGCTAATAGTGATCCGCCGCGCTTCAAAGTCCACCTGTGCCCAGGACAGCCCCAAGCACTCGCCTTCCCGGAGGCCAGCGAACAAGCACAGAGCATATGCGTTCTCCATTGGGTGTCCGGCAATGGCTTTCAGGAACAGCGGGATTTCCGCATCTGTCAGAGGCTTTATTTCCTTAGAGGAACCCGTTAGGAATTTGTATGTTCGTGCATAGACATCCGGCTCGTTTTCCTTGATCCAGAGAATTTTAGTGGCAACATCATCGGAACACGGGATATTGACGAGCCTTACGGGGCGGGGGATTGCCTCTACTACTCCGGCGGCATCGACGATTTGTGGCTGGGACTGTGGGGCATCATCCGGGCTCACGGCATGCCGAGGCCGGATTTGAAACCCCTGTGCGGCATCCGTCCCATTGCCGCGACCCGATTCCCTCCTCCCGGCGCGGTGGTGCGGAAATTTGAGATCGCCGCCGTCCAGAAGGATCTGTGCTACAACCGCTATGGTGACCACGACCCGGAGGGATTGCTGTTCGTCCCCCTGGAGCAGGCGGAGGAGGTGCGCCGGGGCCGGCGGAAGCCCATCCCCCTCATCCTTCGGGTCAACGCGGGAGACTGGGTGGAGGTCACGCTCCACAACCTGTTCGACCCCAACGTGCCGATCCGGTGGAATGCGTATCCCTCCGTGCCGCTGAACACCCCCTTTATCCCTGGCAACAGGGTGTCTCTAAACCCCCGGTTTTTGAAGTATGACCCTGTGGTGTCCCCCGGCGTCAACGTGGGATGGAATCCGGCGGAGCAGACCGCCGGGCCGGGAGAGCGCGTCAAGTATCTGTGGCACGCGGACCGGGAATACGGCACGTGCCTTTTGACCTCCTTCGGCGACCTGCGGAACCACCGGCACCACGGGCTGTTCGGCGCTGTTATCGTGGAGCCGGCCGGAGCAAAGCATTACAGCGGCATCTGCGCCGTGGAGGAGAACGGCAAGGAGGAGGCTGTCATCGCCGCGCCGGGGGTGGAGACCTTCCGGGAGTTCGTCCTGTTCGCCCACAATGGCATCCGCCTGCTGGATAAAGAAGGCAATCTCATCAAAACCACCGAACAGGGACTCGAGGACGGCGAAACAGGAGGGCACGACGCCCCCGACCACGAGGATACCGGCGAAAAGGGCTACAACTACCGTTCGGAACGGTTCTTTAATCGGCTGCGAAGGGTCCCTCTCATCGATAAGGTGTTCGATTCCAAAGTCCACGGTGACCCGGCCACGCCGGTGTTCCGGTCCTATACCGGGGAGCGGGTCGTCATCCGTCTGCTGATGCCGGCGGATAAGCCCCGGAATATCAGCTTCCTCCTCCACGGACACCGCTGGCGGGCCCAGCCGGATGACCCGTTTACCCGGAGCATCCCTGTGCAGGGGGCTGTCAGCGTGGGCAATGTGTTCAACATTGAGCCGGAGCGGACAAAGTGTCCCGGCGACTATCTCTACCGCTCCGGTTCCCTGCGCTGGGATGTGGAGTCCGGCATGTGGGGCATCTACCGGGTGCTGAGCCGGGGGATCCGGTATCATTGGGAGACTGCCTGCCGGAGCGCCAAGCAGTGGTGGGAAAAGAGATGGTATGAAAAATAAACAGGTCTGTGTCGGCGGGCCCTTGCAGGGCTCGCCGATTTTTGCGTATAAAAAACCATAGCGATGAAGATGAGAAATGCCCCCCCTACTGTGCGGAAGGCGTGCTCGACCAACAGCGCAAACGACAAAGCAAAAATAGGCGGTAATGGCCTGCGCACAGTAAAAGCCAGCACCGATTAGGCGCTGGCTCAGCCTGTCGAGAAACCCCGGTTGTGCATTAGGCAGCAACCGGGGTTTCAGCGCAAATTCGGGGAAATAGAATTGAGAACAGGAAATGGACAGAGTCATTCCATTTCCG